>NZ_JAFGYI010000522.1:0-237 GCF_017490905.1 Pseudomonas sp. 32_A
GAACCCGTCGATGGCTGCCGTGCTGGAGCATGTGGTCGGCCACTGGGGTGCGGTGCTGATCAGCGTCGGCCTGATCATCTCGCTGCTCGGGGCCCTGCTGTCGTGGGTGCTGCTGTGCGCCGAGATCCTCTTCGCCACGGCGCGGGACAAGACCATGCCGCGCTTTCTGGCCAAGGAAAACGCCAACCATGTGCCGGCCAACGCCCTGTGGCTGACCAACTGCATGATCCAGGGCTT
>NZ_JAFGYI010000523.1:0-237 GCF_017490905.1 Pseudomonas sp. 32_A
CGCCGCCGCCAAGGACCACACCATGCCGGAGTTCCTGCGCCGCGAGAACGCCAACCAGGTACCGGCCAACGCCCTGTGGCTGACCAACGCCATGGTGCAGATCTTCCTGGTGATCACGCTGTTTTCCGCCGGTACCTATACCAGCCTGATCTACCTGGCCTCGTCGATGATCCTGGTGCCCTACCTGTGGTCGGCGGCCTACGCCGTGCTGTTGGCGGTGCGTAAAGAAACCTACGA
>NZ_JAFGYI010000524.1:0-237 GCF_017490905.1 Pseudomonas sp. 32_A
GAACCCGTCGCTGGCTTCGGTACTGGAGCATATCGTCGGGCCGTGGGGCGCCTTGCTGATCAGTATCGGCCTGGCGGTTTCGCTGCTTGGCGCGCTGCTGTCCTGGGTGCTGCTGTGCGCCGAGATCATGTTCGCCGCCGCCAAGGACCACACCATGCCGGAGTTCCTGCGCCGCGAGAACGCCAACCAGGTACCGGCCAACGCCCTGTGGCTGACCAACGCCATGGTGCAGATCTT
>NZ_JAFGYI010000525.1:0-237 GCF_017490905.1 Pseudomonas sp. 32_A
AGGTGCGACGCTGAGCGCTTTTCGCTTTTCGCTTTTCGCTTTTCGCTTTTCGCTTTTCGCTTTTCGCTTTTCGCTTTTCGCTTTTCGCTTTTCGCTTTTCGTTTTTGATCTTGCTTCTAAGCGCGCGGTAGTCCAGCCGACGCAGATTGCGACTTCAGGAGGCCGAGCGAAGGGCTTGCGGAGGGAGGTGACGGGCATGGATGCCCGTCAAGCGCTGAGGCCCCATGGATGGGGCCT
>NZ_JAFGYI010000526.1:0-237 GCF_017490905.1 Pseudomonas sp. 32_A
CGCCACGGCGCGGGACAAGACCATGCCGCGCTTTCTGGCCAAGGAAAACGCCAACCAGGTACCGGCCAACGCCCTGTGGCTGACCAACGCCATGGTGCAGATCTTCCTGGTGATCACGCTGTTTTCCAACAGCACCTACCTGTCGCTGATCTACCTGGCCACATCGATGATCCTGGTGCCTTACCTGTGGTCGGCGGCCTACGCCTTCCTGCTGGCATGGCGCAGCGAAACCTACGA
>NZ_JAFGYI010000527.1:0-235 GCF_017490905.1 Pseudomonas sp. 32_A
TGCGACTTCAGGAGGCCGAGCGAAGGGACTGCGGAGGGAGGTGACGGGCATGGATGCCCGTCAAGCGCTGAGGCCCCATGGATGGGGCCTGCAGCGCGTACTCCCGGTAGCAGGCCCGTAGCGAGGGAACCCCGGAGCAAAGCGCAGGGGCCGGATGATGGGAGCCGACGGTTTTTGGTTCCTTTTTGCCACGACAAAAAGGGACCCGCCGTAAGGGCGGAAAGGTGACTTTGCG
>NZ_JAFGYI010000528.1:0-235 GCF_017490905.1 Pseudomonas sp. 32_A
TGCGACTTCAGGAGGCCGAGCGAAGGGACTGCGGAGGGAGGTGACGGGCATGGATGCCCGTCAAGCGCTGAGGCCCCATGGATGGGGCCTGCAGCGCGTACTCCCGGGAGCTGGCCCGTAGCGAGGGAACCCCGGAGCAAAGCGCAGGGGCCGGATGATGGGAGCCGACGGTTTTTGGTTCCTTTTTGCCACGACAAAAAGGGACCCGCCGTAAGGGCGGAAAGGTGACTTTGCG
>NZ_JAFGYI010000529.1:0-234 GCF_017490905.1 Pseudomonas sp. 32_A
GCGGGTTGCTCAGGCCCCAGATATCACGCGTGAAGATATCGGCGCGGAAGGCGAACGCCGCGATCACCACGAAAATCAGCAACGGCACCACCTTGGCCACGGTGGTCACCTGGTTGATGAACGCCGCTTCCTTGATGCCGCGCAGCACCAGGAAGTGCACCGCCCACAGCAGCACCGACGCGCCGATGATGGCGGCAGGGGTGTTGCCTTCGCCGAAGATCGGGAAGAAGTAGC
>NZ_JAFGYI010000530.1:0-234 GCF_017490905.1 Pseudomonas sp. 32_A
CGTTGAGCTAACCAATACTAATTGCCCGTGAGGCTTGACCATATAACACCCAAGCAATCTGCTACGCAGATTGTGGTGGTGAAGACGAAACGAACCGAAAGTTCGCACTGTTCACAAAAGCACCACAGATATCGCATATCCGAATTCGCTGGGCTGTCCATCTGGACATTCTGGCAACAGAATTTCTTGACGACCATAGAGCATTGGAACCACCTGATCCCATCCCGAACTCAG
>NZ_JAFGYI010000531.1:0-234 GCF_017490905.1 Pseudomonas sp. 32_A
GCTTCTACTTCCCGGTGTTCGGCGAGGGCAACACGCCAATCGCCATCGGCTGCGCCTCGCTGCTGCTGTGGGCGGTGCACTTCCTGGTGCTGCGCGGTATCAAGGAGGCGGCGTTCATCAACCTGGTCACCACCGTGGCCAAGGTGGTGCCGCTGCTGCTGTTTGCCCTGATCTGCCTGTTCGCCTTCAAGCTCGACATCTTCACCGCCGACATCTGGGCGGTGGGCACGCCAG
>NZ_JAFGYI010000069.1:0-14876 GCF_017490905.1 Pseudomonas sp. 32_A
CTTTCTCGGTCACTTGCTTGACCGCTTCGATCTTGAATTCTTCGGGGTAACGCTGACGACTCATGGCACCTCCTATTTGGGCCTCATTATGAGGCTTGGAGGTGTCTACGAAACCAGGGGCGATTCAACTCCATCTCGAGACCTGGCAGTTGCTCGGCGCCGGAGTTCGGAATGGCGCCGCTGGAATCGTGTGCCTTTGTAGTTTATGACCGCTTCGGTGAATGGCACCGGCTTCGCCGGTGTTCGCGGGTGAACCCGCTCCCACAGGGTATTGCGGAATGTCTGCTGGCTATGGTGACCAGGCAGGCCATCTGAGATATCTCTAACAGGTGAAAGCACTATCTTAAAAAAATTCGCCAAACACCCCGAAAACACTGGGCCAAAGCCAAATGCCAGACACCTATTATCTAAAAACCCGTGCAACCGGAAGTGAAAAGCAGCTAACCATTCACTCGGCCAAAATGCTGGGCCGAAGGTAGTCTGATCGACCAAAAGCAGATTGAGGCAGAAACAAAAATGCCCGCACAAGGCGGGCATTTCGGGAGGGCCAAAAGCAGGAAAACCTGCATCGTGCCAACTGATTCTGGTGCCGGAGACAGGAATCGAACCTGCGACCTTCGCGTTACGAGTGCGCTGCTCTACCGACTGAGCTACACCGGCGTGTAGCGCAACGTACCACTGCTCGCACCCGTTACGCAAACCCCTGTTTCCGCTAGTTTATTGCCCTACCCTCAAGGCGCCTTGCACCCCTTCGGCGCCAGGTCTTCCTCGATGTCGGTCGTACACGCCCACCCGGTAGCCGAACGTGTCAGGGTCAGGGCCTTGCCCAGCACAGTAGCCGGTGCATCCACCAGCGTGCACACGATACTCCCGGTGCCATCCGCCGCCTTGCCGCTAGCCGTGATCGCACAGTGCGCCGTCGCCGGCTGGCCACCCAGCTCGGCCACGCCCGCCACGTCCTTGCCGTCATTCAACCGCAGGTCCATCGCGGTCTTCAGCGCGCTGATCTCCAGCAACCCGGCCGCGGCCTTGGAGCGTGACTGGTGGTTGGTGTACATCGGTAAGGCGATGGTCGCCAGAATGCCGATGATCGCGACAACGATCATCAGTTCGATCAGGGTGATACCGCGTTGCCCTTTCATGAACGTTTCCTTTTTGATACGGGTACTCGTTGAGGTCAGGCTCGACCCCGGCTGGCAGCGGCGCAGTAGGCCTGAACAGACACCTTTTGTCACCCCTGCCCGCTCGGGCGTCGTCTTCGCTGAACTACTCTAGTGAGCATCACGGACACGCGCCCTTGCATGGACGCAGCAAGCTGTTTCCAGGCTTGTCGCACGGGCAGAAAAAGGACCTTTGCATGACCCAATCCACACTCCTCTACTCCTGGCACGGCACCGATGCCAACGGCACGCCGGTCAGTGGCCAAACGCCCGGGCGCAGCCCGGCCTATGTGCGGGCCGGGCTGATCCGCCAGGGCATCAAGGTCGCCAGCTTGCGGCCTGCCGGTGGGCTTAAGTTCAGCTTGCCGAAGCGGCGGGAAAAGGCCGACCCGGCGGGGTTCAGCCGGCAACTGGCGACCTTGCTCAAGGCCGGGGTGCCGTTGTTGCAGGCGTTCGAGGTGATGGGGCGCAGTGGCTGTGATGCGGCGCAGGCGGCATTGCTGGATAGATTGAAACAGGATGTGGCCTCGGGCCTGGGGCTGGCGGATGCGTTGCAGCGCCACCCGGGGTGGTTCGATGGGCTGTACTGCAACCTGGTGCGGGTGGGTGAGCAGTCCGGCACGCTCGACCGGCAGCTGGAACAGCTGGCGGGCATGCTGGAGCAGCGTCGGGTGCTGCACAAGAAGGTGCGCAAGGCGATGATCTACCCGCTGATGCTATTGCTGACGGGGCTGGGGGTTTCGGCAATCCTGTTGCTGGAGGTGATTCCGAAATTCGAGAGCATGTTCTCTGGCATGGGCGTGGCGTTGCCGGCATTTACCCAATGGGTGATCGACTTGTCCACAGGGCTGAGCCGGTTTGCCCCGCTGCTGCTGGTGATGGCCGTGGTACTGGGTTTTGCCATGCGCCAGCTCTACCGGCAGCATGCGCCAGCGCGCCTGTGGATATCTCGCCGGGTGCTGGGCTTGCCGGTGTTCGGCACGCTGCTGGGGCAGGCGGCGCTGGCGCGCTTTGCGCGTAGCCTGGCAACGTCCTATGCCGCCGGGGTGCCGTTGCTGGATGCGCTGGGCACTGTGGCCAGGGTCAGTGGTGGCGACCTGCATCAGCAGGCGGTGTTGCGGCTGCGCCAGGGCATGGCCAATGGGCAGGGGCTGCACCAGGCGATGGCCGCCGAGCCGCTGTTTCCGCCGCTGCTGGTACAACTGACGGCCATCGGCGAATCCAGTGGCACGCTGGACCAGATGCTGGAAAAAGCCGCCAGCTACTACGAGGAACAGGTCGGCCAGGCGCTGGACCAGTTGACCAGTCTGCTGGAGCCGGCCATCGTGCTGGTCCTGGGCCTGCTGGTGGGTGGCCTGGTGGTGGCGATGTACTTGCCGATCTTCCAGTTGGGTAGCTTGATCTGAACATGACTTTATGGACTTTGCTGGCTGAGCAGCCGGCGTATTTTTTCACCCTGGCCACGGTGCTCGGCCTGCTGGTGGGCAGCTTTCTCAATGTGCTGGTGTACCGCCTGCCGATCATGCTGGAGCGGCAATGGCAGCGTGAGGCGCAGGAAATGCTGGAATTGCCGATCACGCCGCACGAGCGTTTCGACCTGTGGCTACCTGCCTCGCGCTGCCCGCATTGCACGCATCGAATTCGCGCGTGGGAGAACATTCCGGTCATCAGCTACCTGGCCTTGCGCGGGCGTTGTTCAGCCTGCAAAACCCGCATCAGCCCGCGCTACCCGTTGGTGGAGGTGGCCAGTGCGCTGCTGTCGCTGGTGGTGGCCTGGCGCTTTGGTGTTTCGCCCGAGGCCTTGCTGGCGTTGCCACTGACCTGGTGCCTGCTGGCCCTGAGCCTGATCGATGCCGAGCACCAGTTACTGCCGGATGCGCTGGTGCTACCGATGCTGTGGCTGGGGCTGATCGTCAACGCCTTCGGCCTCTACGTCCCGCTGAGCAGTGCGCTGTGGGGCGCGGTGGCCGGGTACCTCAGCCTGTGGACGGTGTACTGGGTGTTCAAGCTGGCCACTGGCAAGGAAGGCATGGGCTATGGCGACTTCAAGCTCATGGCACTGATCGGGGCCTGGGGTGGCTGGCAGGTGTTGCCATTGACCTTGCTGTTGTCATCGGTGGTCGGGGCGCTGGCTGGGCTGTGCCTGCTGCGTCTGCGCCGCCATGCCATGGGCACGGCGATCCCGTTCGGGCCTTATCTGGCGATTGCGGGGTGGATTGCCGTGCTCTGGGGTGATGAAATATACGCTTCATATACACAACTGCTTGGATTCTGATGACCACTGCGGCCTTTACCCCCTGGATTCTCGGCCTGACCGGCGGCATTGGTAGCGGCAAGAGCGCCGCTGCCGAGCGTTTCGTCGAGCTTGGCGTGCACCTGGTCGATGCCGACCGGGCGGCGCGTTGGGTTGTCGAGCCTGGCCGCCCGGCCCTGGCCAGCATCGTCGAGCGCTTCGGCGCCGGTGTGCTGCAGGCGGACGGCCAACTCGATCGTGCCGCCCTGCGCCAGCTGATCTTCGCCGACCCGGCGCAGCGCAAATGGCTGGAGCAATTGCTGCACCCCCTGATCGGGCAGGAAATTTTCAGCTACCTGGCCAAGGCGGAGTCGCCGTATGCGGTTTATGTGTCGCCGCTGCTGATCGAGTCGGGCCAATACCAGAAAACCCAGCGGGTGCTGGTGATCGATGCGCCGCAGGAGCTGCAGGTGGCGCGTACCCTGGCGCGTGACAACACCAGCGCCGAGCAGGTGCAGGCCATTCTCAAGGCCCAGCTGGCCCGCGAGGAGCGCCTGCGCCATGCCGATGATGTGGTGGTCAATGACGGCGACCTGGCCGCGCTGCATGAGCAGATTGACCGCCTGCACCACTTTTACCTGACTTTACGAGGAGGCCAGCCATGAGCCAGCCATTGACCGTCGATTGCCCGACTTGTAGCGCACCTGTGGAATGGAACGAGAAAAGCCCGTTCCGGCCATTTTGTTCGGACCGTTGCAAGCTGATCGACCTGGGGGCCTGGGCGGCTGAAGAGCACAAGATTCCAGGGGCGGAAGAGTCCGAGGATGAGCTGTATTCTGGGGACTTGGAGCCGCGGCATTGAGCTGATAGCAAGGTGCCCTTCAGGGCCCTTTCGCGGGTAAACCCGCTCCCACAGGTATTGCACCAGCCTTGAAAACCGCAGGGTCCCTTTCAGAGCGGGTTTCACCCGCTCCCACCGGTATTGCATCAGCCTTCAAAACCGTAGGGTCCCTGTCAGAGCGGTTTCACCCGCTCCCACAAATATTGCACCAGCCTTGAAAGCCGCGCGGTCCCTGTGGGAGCGGGTTCACCCGCGAAAGGGCCGGTACAGCCATCACAAATTCACCGCTCATCCTCCTTCCACGGCGCCTGCAGATACCGCGTGCGGTTGAAGGTTTCCAGCCACTCCGGGCAAAACACCACCAGCGCACTGATCACCGTGCCGTTGATGAACGCTTCGGGGAACATCATCAGCCACAGGTAGCCGACAAAATCGCTGAGCCACTCCGGCATGGCGAAGCGCCCGTCCAGCCACAACAGCCCCAGCGCGGTCGACAGGCAGGCCAGTACGGTCAATGCTGCCGGGAAGAACCCTGAACAGAAGATATACACAAACAGGTTCCGCGGCTGGGCGCGCTCGACCCCTATTGCGCACGCCTCGGCTATCAGCACCGGCAGGCCAACCAGCAACAGGCCATTCACCCCCAGCGCCGCCAGGTCGTGGCGCCCCAGCAACAGCAAGCCTAGCTGGGCCATGAACCCGCCAAGCACCGCCAGTGGCCAGTCCAGCAACAGCGTGACCGCCGTCATGCCAATGAAGTGGTACGACACCCCGGTATCGAAATCGCGCCGCACCAACCACAACGCAAACAGGCAGAACACCGTGCCAAACAGCAGATGCTGGCGGCGCCGGTCAGTGAACAGCTCAACCCAGCGCACCTGGCTGGCCGCCCAGATCAGCAACGGCACATAACCCAGCCAGCCAAGCGTAAGGGTGGTGCCGGACAACACCTGCGCGCTGATCACCTGATGAATGCCCCTTGCTACCTTGTGGATAAAGCCGAGTCTACACCCATTCTCCGTTTCATCTGGCAGGGGTCCCGCAACAGTGCCCCGGTGCCGGGCTGATTTCTGCGCACAAACAGCATCTTATCGTCATCGATTAACGTCTAAGCTTGTCCCATGGATGACTCAGACTACCTGCGCCTGCTTACTATCCAGGCCGAACAAGCCAATGCCTTTCTCTCCAACGCCCGCAAGTGGGAGCGGGAGCGTTGGGTGTGCCAACGCCTGTTGCAGGGGCTGAACATCCCCTACCGCAGCGAGGACTTCACCCCGGCCGGGCAAGAACCGCCAGATGTGCTGTTCCGCGACGCGGCCTTCGAGGTGTTTTTCGTGCTCGACGAGGGCCGCCGGCTAAATGATGAATGGCGCGAAGAGCTGCAGCGCCGGCGCAGTGCGTTCTCCCTGGCGCAGCTGGTACGCCGCGAAGCGCGCCCGCGGCGCATCAGTGCCACCGAGCTGCTGGGGCGCCTGGCCCCGACCTTGCGCAAGAAGGCGCACAACTACCGGGAACGCGGGCTGGAGCTGAACGAGCTGGACATCATTGCCTTCGCCAGCCTCAAGCGCGAAGTGCTCGACCTCAACACCCATTTTCCGCCGCCCACCGAATACCTGCGCCAGGGCTGGCGCTCGCTGTCGCTGGTCGGGCCAACCTTTGCCCGGGTGCTGTTCGCCCACCCCGATGCGCCGGACTTCCTGCGCGGTAACCTGGGCCGCAGCATTGTTTTCGACGTGGGCATCAGTCTTTGATCCAGTGCAGCGAGTGTTTGCGATGGCGTAAACTCGGCGCCAGCTATAGAAAGCCTTATCATTTGTTTCATGCGCTTGCGTGAACACTGTAGCGTTTACGCAGTCACAAACGTCTACCTGACGAGGCCCCACCATGACCAGCCGCCTGAATCCGGAAGATCAGCGTCGTGTCGATGAGTATCTGCGAGCCCCCCAGCACCAAGTCGAGCGCCGGCCCTTCCGGCCGTGGCTGCTCCTTGTGCTGGTGGTGGCCGTGACCATCGGGTTGGGTCTCATCAGCCGCCTGCTCAGTGGACTGGTGCTATGAGCCGCTTCGCGCTCGCCCTCCCCTCGTGCAGTTTGCGGCCGGCCCCCGGGGCCACGAATTCCGTAAACCTTATGAGATATCCCAATGACTCATCGCATCGTGATTGTCGGCGGCGGCGCCGGCGGCCTGGAACTGGCGACCCGCCTGGGTAAAAGCCTGGGCAAGCGCAAGCAGGCCGAGATCACCCTGGTCGACGCCAACCTCACGCACATCTGGAAGCCACTGCTGCACGAAGTGGCGGCCGGCTCGCTCAACTCCTCGGAAGACGAACTGAACTACGTGGCCCAGGCCAAGTGGAACCACTTCAACTTCCAGCTGGGGCGCATGAGCGGCCTGGACCGTGAAGGCAAGCAGATTCAACTGGCCGCCACCCTCGATGAAGAGGGCCGCGAGCTGCTGCCTGCGCGCACCCTGGGCTACGACACCCTGGTGATTGCCGTGGGTTCCAACACCAACGACTTCGGTACCCTGGGCGCGGCGCAGCACTGCTTGTTCCTCGACACCCGCAAGCAGGCCGAGCGTTTCCACCAGCAGTTGCTCAACCACTACCTGCGTGCCCATGCCGGTGATGTGGCGAGCGAGAAGATCAGCGTGGCCATCGTCGGTGCCGGTGCCACCGGTGTGGAACTGGCAGCCGAGCTGCATCACGCGGCCCACGAACTGGCGGCCTATGGCCTGGACCGCATCCAGCCCAAGGACATGCACATCACCATTATCGAAGCGGGCCCGCGCGTGTTGCCGGCACTGCCAGAGCGCATCAGCGTGCCGGTGCACAAGACCCTGGAAAAACTCGGGGTGAAGGTGATGACCAACGCCGCAGTCAGTGAAGTGACCGAGGATGGGCTGAAAACCAAGGACGGTGAAGTGATCCAGGCCAGCCTGAAGGTGTGGGCGGCCGGTATCCGTGCGCCGGGCTTCCTCAAGGACATCGATGGGCTAGAAACCAACCGCATCAACCAGCTGGTGGTGCGCCCTACCCTGCAGACCACGCGCGATGACAATATCTTTGCCTTCGGCGACTGCGCTGCCTGCCCGCAACCGGGCAGCGACCGCAACGTGCCGCCACGTGCCCAGGCGGCGCACCAGCAGGCTTCGATGCTGGCGCAGAGTTTGAAGGCGCGGCTGGAGAACAAGGCGCTGCCGACCTACGAGTACAAGGACTACGGCTCGCTGGTGTCGCTGTCGCGCTTCTCGGCGGTGGGCAACCTGATGGGTAACCTGATGGGCAGCGTGAAGCTGGAGGGTTGGCTGGCGCGGATGTTCTACGTGTCGCTGTACCGGATGCACCAGATGGCGTTGTATGGGTTCTTCCGTACGGCGTTGATGATGCTGGGTAGCAAGATTGGTCGGGGTACCGAGCCGCGCCTGAAGCTGCACTGACAGGCGCCAGCATGCCCTGTGGGAGCGGGTTTACCCGCGAATGCGATGGTGAACCTGCTGACGCATTCGCGGGTGAACCCGCTCCCACAGAGGATTGTGTGGGCCCCAAGAGCGCATCTTAATTTCGAGGCAAAAAAAAGGGCATCTCATGCGAGATGCCCTTTTTTTCATGGTGGGTCGTGTAGGATTCGAACCTACGACCAATTGGTTAAAAGCCAACTGCTCTACCAACTGAGCTAACGACCCGGAAATGGTCGGGGTGAGGGGATTCGAACTCCTGACATCCTGCTCCCAAAGCAGGCGCGCTACCGGACTGCGCTACACCCCGTGATACTTAAAGAAAAAGGGCATCTCGCTGAGATGCCCTTTTTACATGGTGGGTCGTGTAGGATTCGAACCTACGACCAATTGGTTAAAAGCCAACTGCTCTACCAACTGAGCTAACGACCCGGAAAATGGTCGGGGTGAGGGGATTCGAACTCCTGACATCCTGCTCCCAAAGCAGGCGCGCTACCGGACTGCGCTACACCCCGAGATTGGCTCCGCGACCTGGACTCGAACCAGGGACCCAATGATTAACAGTCATTTGCTCTACCGACTGAGCTATCGCGGAACTGAACTTCGGTACATCTTTACAGCTTCGAAGCCTGTGTTAGCTTCGGTCTCTTTGGCTATCCGCTTTCGCGTTACAGCTGCTGAGGCCGGCTATTCTACATTCTTCGTTTTGCTTGTCAACCACTTTTTTTCATTCAACTTACTGATTTGTAAGTTGTTTTGCGGTCACCGGTGTTGCTGGTGATTCGCTTAGTGCCTGACAACGCGGCGTATATTAGGGTCACCCGATTTTAGATGCAAGCAAAAATTTCAAAAATTTCAGCAAGTTATCCAGAAAGCCTGAAAAGCCTTGGTTTCGCGGGGCCTGTGCTGGCCTCTTCGCGGGTAAACCCGCTCCCACAGGTGCTGCGCAAGCCTCGAGGCTGTCGGTATTCCTGTGGGAGCGGGCATGCCCGCGAAGAGGCCAGCACAGGAAAACAGGCAAAAAAAAGCCCCGCAGATGCGGGGCTCATGGTGAAACAGATCAGCCAAAGACGATTTCGTCGCCTTCCACCTTGGCAGTAATCGCCGTCCCCGGCATGAACTTGCCTGCCAGGATCAACTGCGCCAACGGGTTTTCGATCCAGCGCTGGATCGCCCGTTTCAGCGGCCGTGCGCCGTACACCGGGTCGTAACCCACGGCAATCAGCTTGTCCAAGGCCTCCGGGCTCAGGCTCAGCGACAGTTCGCGCTCCAGCAGTCGGCTGCGCAGGCGGCCCAGCTGGATTTCGGTAATGCCGGCAATCTGCTCGCGGCCCAGTGGCTCGAACACCACCACTTCGTCGATACGGTTGATGAACTCCGGACGGAAGTGCGCACCCACCGCATCCATCACCGCCGCACGCTGTGCCTCGCGGTCCCCCACCAGTTCCTGGATCTGCGCCGAGCCCAGGTTGGAGGTCATCACGATCACGGTGTTGCGGAAGTCCACGGTGCGCCCGTGGCTGTCGGTCAGGCGGCCGTCTTCCAACACCTGCAGCAGTACGTTGAACACATCCGGGTGGGCCTTCTCCACCTCGTCCAGCAGCACCACCGAGTATGGCTTGCGCCGTACTGCCTCGGTCAGGTAACCGCCCTCTTCATACCCTACATAGCCTGGTGGGGCACCGATCAGGCGAGCCACGGAATGCTTCTCCATGAACTCGGACATGTCGATGCGCACCATCGCCTCTTCAGTGTCGAACAGGAACTCGGCCAAGGCCTTGCACAGCTCGGTCTTGCCCACCCCGGTCGGGCCGAGGAACAGGAACGAACCACTTGGCCGGTTCGGGTCGGACAGCCCGGCACGCGAACGGCGCACGGCGTTGGCCACGGCGGTTACCGCCTCGCCCTGGCCGATCACGCGCTGGTGCAGCAGCTCTTCCATCTTCAGCAGTTTCTCGCGCTCGCCTTCGAGCATCTTGGCCACCGGGATACCGGTCCACTTCGACACCACTTCGGCAATTTCTTCCTCGGTTACCTTGTTGCGCAGCAACTGGTTCTCGGTCTTGCCGTGCTGGTCGACCATTTGCAGGCTGCGCTCCAGGTCCGGGATCACCCCGTACTGCAGCTCGGCCATGCGGCTCAGGTCGCCTTTGCGACGGGCGGTTTCCAGCTCCTGGCGGGCCTGCTCGATCTTTTGCTGGATCTGCGCCGAGCCCTGCACTTCGGCCTTCTCGGAGGCCCAGATTTCTTCCAGGTCGGCGTACTCACGCTCCAGCCGGTCGATTTCCTCGGTCAGCTTCTCCAGGCGCTTTTTCGCCGCTTCGTCTTCTTCCTTCTTCAGCGCCTGCGATTCCACCTTCAGCTGGATCAGGCGACGGTCGAGGCGGTCGAGCACTTCCGGCTTGGAGTCGATCTCCATGCGGATGCGGCTGGCCGCTTCGTCGATCAGGTCGATGGCCTTGTCCGGCAGCTGACGGTCGGTGATGTAGCGGTGGCTGAGCTTGGCCGCGGCAATGATGGCGCCGTCGGTGATGGCCACCTTGTGGTGCACTTCATAGCGCTCTTTCAGGCCACGCAGAATGGCGATGGTGTCTTCCTCGCTCGGCTCCTCGACCAGCACCTTCTGGAAGCGGCGCTCCAGGGCTGCGTCCTTCTCGATGAACTGGCGGTACTCGTTCAGCGTGGTGGCGCCAACGCAGTGCAGCTCGCCACGGGCCAGGGCCGGCTTGAGCATGTTGCCGGCGTCCATGGCGCCCTCGCCTTTGCCGGCGCCGACCATGGTATGCAGTTCGTCGATGAACAGGATGATCTGGCCTTCCTGTTTGGAAAGCTCGTTCAGCAGGCCTTTGAGGCGCTCTTCGAACTCGCCGCGGTACTTGGCACCGGCAATCAGCGCGCCCATGTCCAGCGCCAGCAGGCGCTTGCCCTTGAGGCCGTCGGGCACTTCACCGTTGATGATGCGCTGGGCCAGGCCTTCGGCGATGGCCGTTTTACCTACGCCAGGCTCACCGATCAGCACCGGGTTGTTCTTGGTACGGCGTTGCAGCACCTGCACGGTACGGCGGATTTCGTCGTCACGGCCGATCACCGGGTCCAGCTTGCCTTCTTCGGCGCGCTTGGTCAGGTCGACGGTGTACTTGTCCAGCGCCTGGCGCGACTCCTCGGCGTTGGCATCGTTGACCGCCGCGCCGCCACGCAGGTTGTTGATGGCGTTTTCCAGGGCTTTCTTGCTTACGCCCTGGCCCAGCAACAGCTTGCCGAGCTTGCTGTTCTCGTCCATGGCAGCCAGCAGCACCAGCTCGCTGGAAATGAACTGGTCACCCTTCTGCTGGGCCAGGCGGTCGGCCTGGTTGAGCAGGCGCGCCAGGTCCTGCGACATGTTCACGTCGCCAGTGGGGTTCTGGATTTTCGGTAGCTGGTCGAGTTCTTTCACCAGCGCCTGGCGCAGGCTGTTGATGTCGAAGCCAACCTGCATCAGCAGCGGCTTGATCGAACCGCCCTGCTGCTCGAGCAGTGCCTGCAACAGGTGCACGGGCTCGATGGCGGGGTGGTCCATGCCAACGGCCAGGGATTGGGCATCGGATATTGCAAGCTGCAGCTTGCTGGTCAAACGGTCTATTCGCATGGGGTACCTTCCTTTAAAGGGCAGGTCGGAGCGATGGACAGCGCCTGTTTATGAAGAAACCTGCCTGAGATGACCTTATAGATAAGGCTGATTCTGGAAGATTCAAGCGTAGCGGGGTTGACCCGAGTCAACCTGTTGGATTAGTGGGGGCCATTCGCGGGTGAACCCGCTCCCACAGGATCCTCACAGACCTTGAGAGCGATGCAGTACCTGTGGGAGCGGGTTTACCCGCGAAGAGGCCCCTACAGGCTAGCGCGGCTCCAGCCACACCAGTGAAGCAAAGCGCCCACCCTGCGGGGTACGGCGATAGGAGAAGAACCGCTCATCGCTGACCGTGCACAAGCCACCGCCATAGACAGCAGTAACCCCACGCGCCGCCAGCCGAATACGCGCCAGCTCATAGATGTCGGCCATCAACTTGCCCGGCCGGGCACCATCGACAAAGGCCCTGGCCGCTTCCGGGTGCACCGCCGTAAAGGCATCGCGCACCTCCAGCCCCACTTCGAACGCCTGCGGGCCAATCGCCGGCCCCAACCACACCAGCACCTCTTCAGGCGGCAGTGCCAGGCGATCCAAGGTGGCCTCCAGCACACCACCGGCCAACCCGCGCCAGCCAGCATGCGCCGCCGCCACGCGGGTACCGGCCCGGTCGCAGAACAGCGCAGGCAGGCAATCGGCAGTCATCACAGTACAGGCAATGCCGGGCTGGTCGGTCCAGCTGGCGTCGGCCTCGGCCACCACGGCCGGGTCGGCATCCGCCACCACCAAACCATGCACTTGCTTGAGCCAGGCCGGCTGGATGGCGAATTCGTCGCTCAGGCGGCGACGGTTCTCGGCCACCGCGGCAGGGTCGTCCCCTACATGGTCGCCAAGATTGAAGGCTTCATAGGGCGGCAGGCTTACGCCGCCCTGGCGGGTGGTGACACAGGCGCGCACCGAGGCCGGGGCCGGCCAGTCGGGGAACAGCAGCGACTGCGTCAGGCCACTCATCCGATAAAGCTCTCGCGGTCCTGGTTCAGCAGCGACAGCAACCAGACGAAGTCGTCCGGCAGCGGCGATTCCCACTTCATGACTTCACCGGTAATCGGGTGGGCCAATGCCAGGAAGCGCGCATGCAGTGCCTGGCGCGGGAAGGTTTTCACCGCCTCGACCATGGTCGGGCTGGCTGCCGGCGGAATGCGGAAGCGCCCGCCGTACGTCTGGTCGCCGACCAACGGGAAGCCAACGTGAGCCATGTGCACGCGAATCTGGTGGGTACGGCCGGTTTCCAGCTTGACCCGCACGTGGGTGTGCGAGCGGAAGCGCTTGAGTACACGATAGTGGCTGACCGCCGGCTTGCCGCCGTCGGTAACCGCCATGCGCTGGCGCATGCCGCCATGGCGGCCGATCGGGGCATCGATCTTGCCGCCGGCAGTGACCACGCCAATCACGATGCACTCGTAGATGCGGCTGACCTTGCGCGCCTGCATCTGCTCGACCAGCCGGGTCTGCGCCTGCAAGGTCTTGGCCACTACCATCAGGCCGGTGGTGTCCTTGTCCAGGCGGTGGACGATACCGGCGCGCGGTACGTTGACGATGTCAGGCACGTGGTGCAGCAGTGCATTGAGCAAAGTCCCGCTGGCATGCCCGGCGGCCGGATGCACAACCAGCCCGGCAGGCTTGTTGATCACCATGATATGGTCGTCTTCGTAGACGATATCCAGCTCGATATCTTCGGCGACCCACTCGCCCTGGGCCTCTTGCTCGGCCTCAAGGACAAGTTGCGAGCCACCATGGACGAGGTCTCGAGGGCGCACCACGGCACCATCGACCGTCAGGCGGCCTTCTTTGATCCACGAAGTCAGCCGGGAACGCGAGTACTCGGCGAACAATTGGGCGGCGACCTGGTCGAGGCGTTGACCGCCCAGTTCGGACGGGACCTCTGCGCTAAGTTGAATGATCTCGGACATGCTCGATTCGGCGGGCGCACAGCCTTTGGTTTCGGCTGCGAGCTTGTGGTTAAATACGACTTCTTTTGTCCCGGGGTTGGCCGGGGCGCTCATCATAACAGGACGGCACCGCCCAAGACAGCGGCCGTCAAAGGGACGCAAGCCGCCATGCAAGTGAAACACCTGCTGCTGATCGCCATCCTCGGGCTCACCGCGGCCTGTTCCTCCAATAAAGAAGTGATTGACGAGAACCTCAGCGAGGCCGAGCTGTATCAGCAGGCGCAAGCTGACCTGGACAACTCCAGCTACACCAGCGCCGTGAACAAGCTCAAGGCCCTGGAGTCGCGCTACCCGTTCGGCCGCTATGCCGACCAGGCGCAGCTCGAGCTGATCTACGCCAACTACAAGAACTCCGAGCCAGAGGCTGCCAAGTCGGCGGCCGAGCGCTTCATCCGCCTGCACCCGCAGCACCCGAACGTCGACTACGCCTACTACCTCAAGGGCCTGACCTCGTTCGACCAGGACCGTGGCCTGGTGGCGCGCTTCCTGCCGCTGGACATGACCAAGCGTGACCCAGGTGCCGCCCGCGACTCGTACAACGAGTTCGCCCAGCTGACCAGCCGCTTCCCCAACAGCCGCTACGCGCCCGACGCCAAGCAGCGCATGATCTACCTGCGCAACCTGCTGGCCTCGTACGAAATCCATGTGGCCGACTACTACCTGAGCCGCCAGGCCTATGTAGCCGCCGCCAACCGTGGCCGCTACGTGGTGGAGAACTTCCAGGAAACCCCATCGGTCGGCGACGGCCTGGCAGTGATGGTCGAGGCGTACCAGAAGATGCACCTGGACGAACTGGCCGCCACCAGCCTGGAAACCCTCAAGCTCAACTACCCTGACCACCCGAGCCTGGCAGATGGCGAGTTCCAGCCAAAGCAGACCGAGTCTGACGGCCGCGGCTGGCTGTCCAAGGCAACCCTGGGCCTGATCGAAACCGACACCCCGCTGCCGCCGGGCGAAACCCGCGCCAACCAGGATGTGGTCAAGCAGTTCCAGGATGCTCGTGACGAGATGCCGCGCGAGCTGCTGCCGACTGACGAGAACGGTGACCCGATCGTGCCGGAAGGGCCGAAGGAAGCCGAGAAGGACCGCTCCTGGTTCAGCTACATGACCTTTGGTCTGTTCGACTGATACGCAGCGGTACATGAAAGGGAGGCCTTGGGCCTCCCTTTTTTATTGGCCGCGTCCTAGACTGTCGGCTTCTTCAACCGACAAGCTGGACACCATGGTTCGCCTACTTTTCTGGATCGCCCTGATCGCCGCCGCGTTCTGGCTGTGGCGCAAGTTCAAAGCCAGCCAACAGTCGCACCCCGAGGCGAAGCTGGATGCGCCGCTGAAGATGGTGCGTTGCGCCCATTGCGGCGTGCACCTGCCCAATGACCGGGCGCTGCAACAGGGCGACGAGTGGTATTGCAGCCAGGCACACCTGCAACAGGGCCCCGGCCGCCAGAACTGAACACAGTAGCCTGTGGGAGCGGGTTCACCCGCGAATGCGTCGGTAGCTTCACTGCAGCATTCGCGGGTAAACCCGCTCCCACAGGTGGTGCGGTGAATCCCAACATCACTTATCCCTCCC
>NZ_JAFGYI010000532.1:0-234 GCF_017490905.1 Pseudomonas sp. 32_A
GGAGGGAGGTGACGGGCATGGATGCCCGTCAAGCGCTGAGGCCCCATGGATGGGGCCTGCAGCGCGTACTCCCGGGAGCAGGCCCGTAGCGAGGGGACCCCGGAGCGAAGCGCAGGGGCCGGATGATGGGAGCCGACGGTTTTTGGTTCCTTTTTGCCACGACAAAAAGGGACCCGCCGTAAGGGCGGAAAGGTGACTTTGCGCCACCATCGCGAATGAATGTCTACTCGATGT
>NZ_JAFGYI010000533.1:0-232 GCF_017490905.1 Pseudomonas sp. 32_A
TCCCGGGAGCAGGCCCGTAGCGAGGGGACCCCGGAGCGAAGCGTAGGGGCCGGATGATGGGAGCCGACGGTTTTTGGTTCCTTTTTGCCACGACAAAAAGGGACCCGCCGTAAGGGCGGAAAGGTGACTTGGCGCCACCATCGCGAATGAATGCCTACTCGATGTGAATGCCCGCATCCAAAAAGCAAAAAGCCAAAAAGCTTAAGCGACGGTTTTGATATGGCGAACAGTC
>NZ_JAFGYI010000534.1:0-232 GCF_017490905.1 Pseudomonas sp. 32_A
GGATAGTGGCTGAGTGTCTACACTGTAAGACCGAGTCGCCTTCTTCGCGGGTAAACCCGCTCCCACAGGGCCCTCGCAGCTTTTTAGGCTTGCGCGGCCCCTGTAGGAGCGGGTTTACCCGCGAAGAAGGCGACTCGGTCTTACAGTGTAGACACTCAGCCACTATCCGGGTGCGAGCATCAGGTTCGGTGCCAGGCGATGAAAGCCCTCCTCGTCCAGGCGAATGTCCAGC
>NZ_JAFGYI010000535.1:0-231 GCF_017490905.1 Pseudomonas sp. 32_A
GTGGCGGGATCTTCTCGCTGCCGCAAAACATGGCGGCCAGCGCAGGGGTTGGCGCTGTGCTGATCGGCTGGGCAATCACCGCGGTCGGCATGCTGACCCTGGCATTCGTGTTCCAGACCCTGGCCAACCGCAAGCCGGAGCTGGATTCGGGGGTGTATGCCTACGCCAAGGCCGGTTTTGGCGAGTACATGGGCTTTTCCTCGGCCTGGGGCTACTGGATCAGTGCCTGGC
>NZ_JAFGYI010000536.1:0-230 GCF_017490905.1 Pseudomonas sp. 32_A
GCAGCCAGACGGCATACAACAGGGCGATGCCGCCGATGATCAGGTCTTTCTTGCGCTCAGCCAGGGCCTGTTCGTAGGTTTCGCTGCGCCATGCCAGCAGGAAGGCGTAGGCCGCCGACCACAGGTAGGGCACCAGGATCATCGACGAGGCCAGGTAGATCAGGCTGGTATAGGTACCGGCGGAAAACAGCGTGATCAGCAGGAAGCCCTGGATCATGCAGTTGGTCAGC
>NZ_JAFGYI010000537.1:0-230 GCF_017490905.1 Pseudomonas sp. 32_A
GCTCCAGCACGCTGCCGAACTGCGGGTTGCTCAGGCCCCAGATATCACGCGTGAAGATATCGGCGCGGAAGGCGAACGCCGCGATCACCACGAAAATCAGCAACGGCACCACCTTGGCCACGGTGGTGACCAGGTTGATGAACGCCGCTTCCTTGATGCCGCGCAGCACCAGGAAGTGCACCGCCCACAGCAGCACCGACGCGCCGATGATGGCGGCAGGGGTGTTGCCT
>NZ_JAFGYI010000538.1:0-230 GCF_017490905.1 Pseudomonas sp. 32_A
GCTGACCAACGCCATGGTGCAGATCTTCCTGGTGATCACGCTGTTTTCCAACAGCACCTACCTGTCGCTGATCTACCTGGCCACATCGATGATCCTGGTGCCCTACCTGTGGTCGGCGGCCTACGCCGTGCTGTTGGCGGTGCGTAAAGAAACCTACGATGGGCAGCCGGCCCTGCGCCGCAAGGACCTGCTGGTGGCGCTGGTTGCCTTGGTGTATGCCGTGTGGCTGT
>NZ_JAFGYI010000539.1:0-229 GCF_017490905.1 Pseudomonas sp. 32_A
GGGTTTGGCTTCAGGTTGAATGAAGGCCGCTAGGTGTTTGCCGCAACATTTTCTGCGCCTGTGATATCGAGCGCCGCCCGCGCGGCGCTTCGCGGCACAAGGCCGCTCCCACATTTGTTGCAACGTGCCAAACCTGTCAGGCCATAGTTACCCGCTTTGTTGGTCCGCCGATATCTCCATGTTGGCGTGGCTGCCGTCCAACATGTCTTTAGTCATGCGCCAAGGCTGA
>NZ_JAFGYI010000540.1:0-229 GCF_017490905.1 Pseudomonas sp. 32_A
GTACGAAGTAGCCGACGTTGCCCAGCCAGGCACTGATCCAGTAGCCCCAGGCCGAGGAGAAGCCCATGTAGTCGCCGAAACCGGCCTTGGCATAGGCATACACCCCGCCATCCAGGTCAGGCTTGCGGTTGGCCAGGGTCTGGAACACGAACGCCAGCGCCAGCATGCCAACAGCTGTGATGCCCCAGCCGATCAGCACCGCGCCCACATCGGCACGCGCCGCCATGTT
>NZ_JAFGYI010000541.1:0-229 GCF_017490905.1 Pseudomonas sp. 32_A
TACGAAGTAGCCGACGTTGCCCAGCCAGGCACTGATCCAGTAGCCCCAGGCCGAGGAGAAGCCCATGTAGTCGCCGAAACCGGCCTTGGCATAGGCATACACCCCCGCCATCCAGGTCAGGCTTGCGGTTGGCCAGGGTCTGGAACACGAACGCCAGCGCCAGCATGCCAACAGCTGTGATGCCCCAGCCGATCAGCACCGCGCCCACATCGGCACGCGCCGCCATGTT
>NZ_JAFGYI010000070.1:0-12268 GCF_017490905.1 Pseudomonas sp. 32_A
GAGGTGGTGGGTGCAATAGATCAGGGTTTGCTGGTGCTGGTGGCAGTCGAGCCTGAAGATACCCGCGAGCAGGCCGACAAGCTGTTGCACAAGCTGTTGAACTACCGGGTGTTCAGCGACGAGCAGGGCAAGATGAACCGGTCGCTCAAGGATGTCGGCGGTGGCTTGTTGCTGGTGTCGCAGTTCACCCTGGCGGCGGACACCCGCAACGGCATGCGCCCGAGCTTCTCGACGGCAGCGCCACCGGCCCTCGGCGCCGAGTTGTTCGACTATCTTTTGCAGCAGGCAAAGGCTCGGCACGCCGATGTGGCAAGCGGGCAATTCGGCGCAGACATGCAGGTGCACCTGGTCAATGATGGCCCCGTAACATTTATGTTACAAATGTGAGGGTAAAAAACCCCTTGTTCACAGGAAAACAAGGGGTTTTGTGCGATAAATAGTTGTTCCAGCCTGATGCGTTGTAACGCGACCTGCTGGATAATCGCGCGCTGCATGGACCTGCGTTCGCAGGTTCGTTTCACTCTGACTCGAGTATTGTCTGGATCCGTTTGGGGAATCATTACGCCCTCACGGGGTCCGAACAGTGCTCGCCAACCCGGCATTTGTCGCTGGCCGTTGGTTTCATGATCTGTTTTCGGCGAGGGTTGCTCGTGATTGTTAGTCCCCAAAAAGCATCAAGAATCCCCGGTACCGGGCTACGCAAGGCCCTGATGGCCAGTGTGGCACTGGTCGGCCTGATGAGCGCGGGCCAGCTGTGGGCATTCAATCTTGACGATGTTGCAGCCAAGGCAAAGGATCTGGCCGGCCAGAAGTACGAAGCACCGAAAAGCAACCTGCCGGCCGTATTCCGCGACATGAAGTTCGCGGACTACCAGAAGATTCACTTCCTGCAGGAAAAGGCCGAGTGGGCCAAGGACAAGACCCCGTTCAAGCTGTCGTTCTATCACCAGGGCATGCACTTCGACACCCCGGTGAAGATCAACCAGGTCACCGCCACCAAGGTCGAGGAAATCAAGTACGACCCGAACCGTTTCGAGTTCGGTGACGTGCCGCACGACCCGGAAACCACCAAGAACCTGGGTTACGCCGGTTTCCGCGTGCTTTACCCGATCAACAAGGCCGACAAGCAGGACGAGATCATGACCCTGCTTGGCGCCAGCTACTTCCGCGTGGTCGGCAAGGGCCACGTGTACGGCCTGTCGGCCCGTGGCCTGGCCATCGACACCGCACTGCCGTCGGGCGAGGAATTCCCGCGCTTCACCGAGTTCTGGGTCGAGAAGCCCAAGCCGGCCGACAAGCACCTGGTCATCTACGCCTTGCTGGACTCGCCGCGCTCCGCCGGCGCGTACAAGCTGACCCTGCGCCCTGGCAACGACACCGTGGTCGATGTGCAGTCCCGCGTATTCTTGCGTGACCATGTCAGCCGCCTGGGCATCGCCCCGCTGACCAGCATGTACCTGTTCGGCCCCAACCAGCCGTCCAAGGTCCTCAACTACCGCCCGGCCCTGCACGATTCCGAAGGCCTGTCGATCCATGCCGGCAACGGCGAGTGGCTGTGGCGCCCGCTGAACAACCCGAAACACCTGGCCGTGAGCAACTTCAGCGTCGAGAACCCGCGTGGTTTCGGCCTGATGCAGCGCCAGCGCGCCTTCAGCGACTATGAAGACCTCGATGACAACTACCAGAAGCGTCCGAGCGCCTGGATCGAGCCGAAGGGTGACTGGGGCAAGGGCACTGTCGACCTGGTCGAAATCCCGACTGCCGACGAGACCAACGACAACATCGTGGCCTTCTGGAGCCCGGAAAAGCTGCCTGAGCCAGGCAAGCCATTCGAGTACGCCTATCGCCTGCACTGGACCATCGACGAGCCGAAGTTCCAGGCCCCCGAGCTGGGCTGGGTCAAGCAGACCCTGCGTTCCACCGGCGACGTCAAGCAGTCCAACCTGATCCGCCAACCAGACGGCAGCGTGGCTTTCCTGGTCGACTTCGCTGGCCCGGCACTGGCCGCCCTGCCGGAAGACTCCGCCGTGCGCAGCCAGATCAGCGTGGGCGACAACGCCGAGGTGGTCGAGAACAACCTGCGCTATAACCCTGAGACCAAGGGCTGGCGCCTGACCCTGCGTTTGAAGGTGAAGGAAGCCAACAAATCGACCGAAATGCGTGCCGCGCTGGTGCGTGACGTGCCGGTCGAAGCCGCCAAGCCTGCCAAGGACGCCAAGCAGGACAAGGCTGCTGCCAAGCAAGCCAAGGCCGAGAAAGCCGCCAAGGCCGAACAACCTGCCGCCGATGCGGCGCCCACCAACGGGACCCCGGCCACCACCGAGAAGGTGCTGACCGAGACCTGGAGCTATCAGTTGCCTGCCGATGAGTAACTCAAGCGCAAGGCCGGAATCGCTTCGCGAGTACCTGGCCCACCTACCACTGAGCGACGAGCAACGGGCGGAACTCGCCAGCTGCACGTCATTCAGTGAGCTGCACCAACGCCTGGCGGCCAACCCGGCCGCCAGCTCTGCCGAGGCCGTGCAGGCCTCGGTGGGCCCACGCCTGACCGTAGGCAGCGCCGCCGAGCTGGAAGACGCCGAAATGCTCGGCGTCGACGGCAGCGGCCGCCTGTGCCTGAAGATCGCCCCGCCGATCAAGCGCACCAAGGTCGTGCCCGAGCCGTGGCGCACCAACGTGCTTATCCGCATGTGGCGGCGCATGACCGGCCGCACCAACGCCCCGCAGCCGCCCAAGCGCGAGTTGCCGCCAGCCCGCTGGCGTACGGTCGGCTCGATCCGCCGTTATATCCTGCTGGCGCTGATGATCGGCCAGACCATCGTTGCCGGCTGGTACATGAAGGGCATCCTGCCGTACCAGGGCTGGTCGTTCGTGGAATTCGACGAAATCGTCAACCAGCCGCTTTGGGACACCGTGGTGCAGGTTTGGCCGTATGCCCTGCAGACATCCATCCTGATCCTCTTCGGCATCCTGTTCTGCTGGGTATCGGCGGGCTTCTGGACCGCACTGATGGGCTTCCTCGAGCTGCTCACCGGGCGCGACAAGTACAAGATTTCGGGCAGCAGTGCAGGCAATGAGCCGATCGCGCCCGAGGCGCGTACCGCGCTGGTGATGCCGATCTGCAACGAAGACGTACCGCGGGTGTTCGCCGGCCTGCGCGCAACGTTCGAGTCGGTGGCCGCCAGCGGCAACCTCGACCGTTTCGACTTCTTCGTGCTCAGCGACACCAACGACACCGACATCGCCGTTGCCGAGCAACAGGCCTGGCTGGACGTATGCCGCGAAACCAAAGGCTTCGGCCGTATCTTCTACCGCCGCCGTCGGCGCCGGGTGAAGCGCAAGAGCGGCAACCTCGACGACTTCTGCCGTCGCTGGGGCGGTGAGTACAAGTACATGGTCGTGCTCGACGCCGACAGCGTCATGAGCGGCGAATGCCTGAGCAGCCTGGTGCGCCTGATGGAGGCCAACCCGGACGCCGGCATCATCCAGACCGGGCCGAAAGCCTCGGGCATGGATACCTTGTATGCGCGCATGCAGCAGTTCGCCACCCGCGTGTACGGCCCGCTGTTCACCGCTGGCCTGCACTTCTGGCAGCTGGGCGAGTCGCACTACTGGGGCCACAACGCGATCATCCGCATGAAGCCGTTCATCGAGCACTGCGCCTTGGCGCCGTTGCCGGGCAAGGGCGCGTTCGCCGGTGCCATTCTGTCGCACGACTTCGTCGAAGCTGCACTGATGCGCCGTGCCGGCTGGGGCGTGTGGATCGCCTACGACCTGCCGGGCAGCTATGAAGAACTGCCGCCGAACCTGCTCGACGAGCTCAAGCGCGACCGCCGCTGGTGCCATGGCAACCTGATGAACTTCCGCCTGTTCCTGGTCAAGGGCATGCACCCGGTGCACCGCGCGGTGTTCCTGACCGGGGTGATGTCGTACCTGTCGGCGCCGCTGTGGTTCCTGTTCCTGGTGCTGTCGACCGCGCTGCTGGCGACCAACACGCTGATGGAGCCGCAGTACTTCATCGAGCCGTACCAGCTCTACCCGCTGTGGCCGCAGTGGCACCCGGAGAAAGCCGTGGCGCTGTTCTCGACCACCATCGTGCTGCTGTTCCTGCCCAAGCTGCTCAGCGTCATCCTGATCTGGGCCAAGGGCGCGACCGAGTTTGGCGGGCGCATCAAGGTCACCCTGTCGATGCTGATGGAAATGCTGTTCTCCATGCTGCTGGCACCGGTGCGCATGATTTTCCACACCCGTTTCGTACTGGCCGCCTTCCTCGGCTGGGCCGCGACCTGGAACTCGCCGCAGCGTGACGACGACTCCACGCCGTGGGGCGAAGCGGTGCGCCGGCATGGCCCGCAGACCGTGCTGGGCCTTGCCTGGGCGGCGCTGGTGGCCTGGCTGAACCCGAGCTTCCTGTGGTGGCTGGCGCCGATCGTCGGTTCGCTGGTGCTGTCGATTCCGGTTTCGGTGATTTCCAGCCGCACCCGCCTGGGCCTGGCGGCCAAGGACGAGAAGCTGTTCCTCATCCCCGAGGAATACGCCACTCCGCCAGAGCTGCTGGCTACCGACCAGTACACCCACGAAAACCGCTGGCATGCCCTGCATGACGGCTTCGTGCGGGCTGTGGTCGACCCGCGGCAGAACGCCCTGGCCTGCGCCATGGCCACTGCCCGTCATGGTCAGGCGGCACCGATCGAGGCACTGCGCGTGGAGCGCGTGGCCAAGGCGATGGAGGTCGGGCCGCAAGGGCTGGACCTCAATACCCGCCTGGCCCTGCTCAGCGACCCGGTGGCGCTGACCCGCCTGCACGAGCAGGTCTGGGCCGAGCACAATGCGGAATGGATCAACGTGTGGCGCGCATCGATCAAGAACGACCCGCATTCGCCGCTGTTGCCGTTGCACCCGGAGAACGAGGCCCAGCCTTCCCTGGTTGGTGCCTGACAGGGCCTATTCGCGGGTAAACCCGCTCCCACAGGGTTATTCACAGTCCCTGTGGGAGCGGGTTCACCCGCGAAGCTTTTAGGGCCTTGCCTAGATTTTGGCCAACAAAGTCCCCCCCGGCTCTAGGTCCCCGGGCCGCCATGCGTTAGCATCCCTCCCCGATATGACGCATCGGCCGCCACGGCCATGCCAACAATAAGATTCGCTACTTTTCTTGCTAGGGGACTTGGTGATGATCAAGAAATACCTTTCGCGACTGCTGGTCGGTGTCACCGCCCTGGTCGCCGTGACGGCGGCCCAGGCGGGCGCGATCGATGACGCGGTCAAGCGCGGCACCCTGCGTGTGGGCATGGACCCGACCTACATGCCGTTCCAGATGACCAACAAGCGTGGCGAGATCATCGGCTTCGAAGTCGATATCCTCAAAGCCATGGCCAAGTCCATGGGCGTCAAGTTCGAGCCGGTATCCACGGCCTATGACGGCATCATCCCGGCCCTGCTGACCGACAAGTTCGACATGATCGGCAGCGGCATGACCCTCACCCAGGAACGCAACCTGCGCCTGAACTTCAGCGAACCCTTCATCGTGGTTGGCCAGACCCTGCTGATCCGCAAGGAACTGGCGGGCGAGATCAAGTCGTACAAGGACCTGAACAACGAGAAGTACCGCATCACCTCCAAGCTCGGCACCACCGGCGAAATGGTTTCCAAGAAGCTGATCGCCAAAGCCAAGTACCACGGCTACGACAACGAGCAGGAAGCGGTGATGGACGTGGTCAACGGCAAGGCTGACGCCTTCGTCTATGACGCACCGTACAACGTGGTGGCAGTGGACAAGGCCGGTGCCGGCAAGCTGTTGTTCCTCGAAGAACCCTTCACCTACGAGCCGCTGGCCTTTGGCCTGAAGAAGGGCGACTACGACAGCATCAACTTCATCAACAACTTCCTGCACCAGATCAAGCATGACGGGACCTACGATCGTATTCACGACAAGTGGTTCAAGAACAAGGACTGGCTGAAGGAAATGGAATAAGGCCCAGGCCACAAGCCCGGCTTTATGACCTCGACGCGCAGGCAAACCCTGCGCGTTCGCATTTACGGAAGTACCCCACGTGATCAAACACAAGAAAGCCCAGTGGCCCTGGCACGGTTTGACTGCCCTGGTCCTGGTGGGCCTGGCATTCAGCCTGTACATGGCCACCTCGATGATTTCCTACGAGTGGCGCTGGAACCGCGTACCGCAGTACTTCGCCTACAAGGCCGAGGAAGCACAACGTGCAGCCGGTTACGGTACCGTGCAGGAGATCGTCATCTCTGGCGACAATGCCCGTGTCACGCTGAAAGATGAAAATGGTGCCGAGCAGGTGCTCGATGTGGCCAAGGACAGCCTGCAGCTGTCCCGTGGCGATGATGTGTCCGAAGGCGACCAGATTGGCGTCACCCGCCACTGGGCGGCTGGCCCGCTGGCCTGGGGCCTGTGGACAACGCTTTGGATTTCCGTGGTATCCGGTGCCCTGGGCCTGTTGATCGGCCTGTTCGCGGGTCTCTGCCGACTGTCCAGCAACCCAACGCTGCATGACCTTTCGACGGTGTATGTCGAACTGGTGCGCGGTACACCGCTGCTGGTGCAGATATTCATCTTCTACTTCTTCATCGGTACCGTGCTCAACCTGTCCCGCGAGTTTGCCGGGGTGGCTGCACTGGCGCTGTTCACCGGTGCCTACGTGGCTGAAATCGTTCGTGCCGGCGTGCAATCCATCGCCAAGGGCCAGAACGAAGCGGCCCGCTCGCTGGGCCTGAACGCTGGCCAGTCGATGCGCCACGTTATCCTTCCGCAGGCCTTCAAGCGTGTACTGCCGCCTTTGGCCGGCCAGTTCATCAGCCTGGTCAAGGACACCTCGCTGGTCTCGGTGATCGCCATCACCGAACTGACCAAGAGCGGCCGCGAGGCCATTACCACATCGTTCTCGACCTTCGAGATCTGGTTCTGCGTGGCAGGCCTGTACCTGCTGATCAACCTGCCGCTGTCGCACCTGGCCAGCCGGCTCGAGCGGAGGCTTGCGCAAAGTGATTGAAGTCCGTGACCTGCTGAAAGTCTTCGACACCCGTGGCCACGTGGTACGGGCCGTGGATAACGTCACCACCCAGGTCGCCAAGGGCGAGGTGGTGGTGGTGCTCGGCCCGTCGGGCTCGGGCAAGTCGACCTTCCTGCGCTGCCTGAACGGCCTGGAGCATTTCGACGAAGGCCATGTGGCCATCAACGGGTTGCAACTGGCCGACCCGAAGACCGACATCAACGCCTACCGCCGCGAAGTCGGCATGGTGTTCCAGCACTTCAACCTGTTCCCGCACATGACCGTGCTGGAGAACCTGTGCCTGGCGCAGAAGGTGGTGCGCAAGCGTAACAAGGCTGACCGCGAAGCCAAGGCCCGGGCGCTGCTGGAGAAGGTAGGCATTGCGCAGAAGGCCAACGAATACCCATCGCGCCTGTCTGGTGGCCAGCAGCAGCGGGTTGCGATCGCCCGTGCCTTGGCCATGGACCCGAAAGTGATGCTGTTCGACGAACCGACCTCGGCGCTTGACCCGGAAATGGTCGGCGAGGTGCTGGACGTGATGAAAACCCTGGCTCAGGAAGGCATGACCATGGTCTGCGTTACCCACGAAATGGGCTTTGCCCGCGAAGTGGCGGACCGCGTGCTGTTCTTCGACCATGGCAAGTTGCTGGAAGATTCGGCGCCGGCCGCGTTCTTTGCCTCGCCGAAGGACCCGCGCGCGCAGGCATTCCTGCGCCAGGTGCTTTAGCCGCTGGGGGCGCTCTGCGCCCCTTTCGCGACACAAGGCCGCTCCTACAGGGGAATGCAATCTTTTGTAGGAGCGGCCTTGTGTCGCGATGGGCTGCAAAGCAGCCCAACAATCTCAGATGTTGAACCGCCCGACCATCCCCCGCAACTGTTGCCCCAACTGCTCCAGTTCCCCACTCGAAGCCGCCGTCTGCTCACTGGCCGCACTGGTCTGATCCGAAACATCGCGCACATTCAGCACACTGCGGTTGATCTGTTCGGCCACCACGCTCTGTTCTTCGCTGGCGGTCGCAATCTGCTGGTTCATGCCCTGGATGCTCGACACCGTGTCGGTGATCTGGCTCAACGCATGCCCGGCCTTGCGGCTCAGCTCCACGCTCTGCTCGGTCAGGTTCTTGCTGTTGTCCAGCAGGCGGGTCACTTCGTCGGTGCCGTTGTGCAGGCTGTCGATCAGTTGGCCAATTTCCTCGGTGGCCGTCGAGGTGCGCTGGGCCAGGCCGCGTACCTCATCGGCCACCACGGCAAAGCCACGCCCGGCTTCGCCCGCCCGCGCCGCTTCGATCGCCGCGTTCAGCGCCAGCAGGTTGGTCTGCTCGGACACTGACTTGATTACATCGAGGATGCTGCCAATGCGCTGGCTCTCGCCCGCCAGGTGCTGCATGGCGGCCAGACAATGGTCCATCTGCCCGGCAAGCTGTTCGATGCGGCCGATAGCTTCGGCCACCACCTGGTCGCCGACCTGGGCCTGCTGGTCGGCGTTGGTCGCTGCCAGCGAGGCCTGTTCAGCGTTCTGCGCCACTTCCTGCACGGTGGCGCTCATCTGGTTCATGGCCGTGGCCACCTGGTCGGTTTCCTCGCGCTGCTGGTTGATGCGCAGCTTGGTGTCTTCGCTGCTGGCCGCCAGTTGCGTGGCAGCCTGTGACAGGCTGCCGACGCCTTGGTCGATGCCCCCGATCAGCTCGCGCAGGCTCAAGGTCATTTCGCGCATGCTGGTTTGCAACTGGCCCATCTCGTCGCGGCGTAGCACCGGTTCGACCTGGCTCAGATCGCCCTTGGCAATGCGTGCGGCCACGGCCAGGGTCTGGCGCAAAGGCTGGGTAATCTGCAGGGTGATCAGCCAACCGGCGACGACGCCTACGACCAGCGCCAGCAGGGCTACAGTGGTCAGCACCGAGCGGGCCTCAAGGGCTTCCCTGTCACGCTGCTCGATCTTGCGTTTGCCCAGTTCCAGGCTTACCGCGCGCAGCTCGTTGCCCATGTTCTCCATGTTGTCTTGCAGCTGTTCCACACGCACCGCAGCCCGGCGATAGTCATCCAGGCTGGCGCGGTACTTGGCCAGCTGCTCCCCGGGTTGCTGAGTGAGTGAACGGGGCAAGCCAAGTGGCGCAAGGCCTTTGAGCAGTTGCGCAAGGCTGCTGTCGGCAGCATCCAGGGAGCTGTCGCCGACCTTGGCGAAGCTTTCCACAGGGGAGAAGGTATAGGCCGGAACCAGAATCTGCTGGTTGGCACCGTCGACATGTCGGCTCAGCGTGTCCATCAGCCCCAGCACACCGCCTTGCTGGCTGTCGGCAGGCATCCTCAGCAAGGCCTGGGTCTGGAGATCATCGATCACTTCGCTGAGCTTCTGCTCCTGGGCCTGCATGGCCTGGCGCAGGGCGATACGTTTGGCGACAGTATTCTCCAGCTCGCTGAAGTCGCCGCGCAGGCGCTGCAGCAGCTCCAGCTTTTCAGTCAGCATCTGCCGCGACTCATCCACACTGCTACGTTGTTGCAAGGTGGTCAGCATGCTGTTGAGCTGGTCGAGAATGTTGGCTATCCGCGTTCTGCTGGCGTTGTCGTTGAGGACGCGGTACGTGATGCGCTCTGCGCGCAAGTCCTTTGTCAGGTCGTTGATCAGGCCGATTTCGCTGAGTTGCTGCGAGCGGACAATGGCGTCATCCAGTGCACGCCAACCACTGACGGTGGTTGCCAAGGTAAGCAGCAGGACCACGGCAAAGCCGAGGGCGAGCTTGGCGCCGACACTGATGTTGCCGAGCTTGCGGTTGAGGTAGCCGAGCATGAGGAATCTCCGTGCGATTGGGGGCTAGGATGCAGGCACATTGCTGGCATCACACCTTTGCCAATCGGCAGCGGAGCTGTAGGACTTGACCTGATAATCAGGTAGGAAATTTCACTTCAATAGGTAGGAATACTCCGCCTGCGTCGGCCTCTTCGCGGGTAAACCCGCTCCCACAGGTACTACACAGACATTGAGAACTGTGCGGTACTTGTGGGAGCGGGTTTGCCCGCGAAGAGGCCAGTACAGGCGACCTACACATCAACCTAGAGCCTGAACCGCCCCACCAACCCTTGCAAATGGGTACCCAACCGCGCCAGCTCCACACTGGAGCTGGCCGTTTCTTCACTGGCCGCCGAGGTCTGGTCAGAAATATCCCGCACGTTCATCACGCTGCGGTTGATCTCTTCAGCTACTGCGGTCTGCTCTTCCGCAGCGGTGGCAATCTGCTGGTTCATGGCCTGGATCGACGACACGGTCCGGGTAATGGTCTCCAGGGAGCTGCCAGCGCGGCGGGTCAGTTCGACGCTGCTATCGGTCAACTGGCGGCTGCTATCCATCACGCTGGCCACGCGCTGGGTGCCGCTCTGCAGGCCGGCAATCAACTCTTCGATCTCTTCGGTCGATTGCTGGGTGCGCTGCGCCAGGCTGCGCACCTCATCAGCCACCACGGCAAAGCCACGCCCGGCCTCGCCGGCACGGGCCGCCTCGATCGCCGCGTTGAGGGCCAACAGGTTGGTTTGCTGGGCCACCGACTTGATCACATCGAGCACGCTGCCGATCTTGTCGCTTTCGGCCTTGAGCTGGTTCATCGCTTCGCTGGAGTTGACTACTTCGCCGGCCAGGCGCTCGATCTGCGCCACCGCCTCGCCGACCACACGATCGCCTTCGCGGGCTTGCTGATCGGCCATCAACGCAGCTTCCGAGGCCTGCTCGGCATTGCGCGCCACCTCATGCACGGTGGCGGTCATCTGGTTCATGGCGGTCGCCACCTGATCAGTCTCGACCTTCTGGTTGTTGACCCCGGCACTGGTCTGCTCGGTCACCGCCGACAGCTCCTCAGCAGCGCTGGCGATCTGCGTGACACCATCACCGATGCCGCTGATCAGTTCGCGCAGGCCCTGAGTCATGCGGTGCATGCTGGCTTGCAACTGGCCCAGTTCGTCGCGGCGTTGTGCCTGCAGATCCAGGGACAGGTCGCCACTGGCCACGCGTTCGGCGGCGCGCAAGGTCTGGCGCAGCGGGATGATGATCTGCCGGGTGATGACCCAGGCCGCCAGCAGGCCGAGGGCCAGGGCCAGCACGGTGGCCACGGCGAGCACGGTCTTGGCCTGGGCCGCACCGGCATCGCGCACGGCGGTTTGCGAGGTGGTCATGGCCTGGCTGGTCTGCAGCAGAACCGTGCCGTGCTCGACCATGCTCTGCAGGGCCTGTTCACTGGCGACCTGTGCACTTCCGTATTGGGTGACCGCGTCGCGGTAGCCCCCCAGGGCGGTGGTGGCATCGTCCAGGCTGGCAGCGTGCTCCGCTGGCACTTTGGCCGGTAGCGCGCGCAGTTCGGCCAAGGCCTGGTCGATGGCATTGAGGGCCGTTTGCTGGTAGTCGGCGTTGCCGCTGTAGGTGTACCCGCGTACCTGGAAGCGTGCCTGTTGCAACAGGGCGCTGACTTCCACCGCGTGCTGGTATTGGCTGATGTCGCCACCCTGCAGCAGGCCGCGTTGCACCCGGCCAATCAGCTCCGCAGCCTTGTCGGCAGTGTCGCCAAGCACAGCGCGGCTGGCCTCGCGGCGCTGGCCGGCCTGTTTCAGCTCGTTGAATGCCTGCTGGTAGCCATGCACGGCCTCGCGCTGCTGCTCCAGGCGCTGGCGGTCAGCGGGTTGCTCTATCTGCCCGAGCATAAGCTGCACTTGGCTGTCGAGGTTGCCCAGGGCCTTTTCCAGCTCTGCCACCGAAGCATCATCAGGCTGGCGCTGGTAATGCTGGCGGGCGATGCGCAGTTCCTGGGTGTACTGCTGGATGACAGAGATGTTTCCCAGCTTGTCGCCACGGTCGATGATGCTGTCCATGCCGTGCCAGCCGGCCAGGGTGGTGGCCAGGGTCAGCAGCAGCACGAGGCCGAAGCCCAGCCCCAGTTTGCGATTGACGCTCACATTGCCCAATGATTGGGCGAACCATTGATACATGTACGACTCCCCGGCGGCTTGGCAGCACCATTAATTGTTGTGTTGCCAAGACAATCGGCCTGGGGAAGGGAAACTTTATGGGTAAAAGCTGACTTACGTGTCAGAAAATCCGCGAGAGCAGTGCTGTCACAGCAGTCTCGACCCGCAGGATGCGGTCGCCCAGCTGGACCGGAGCCAGGCCTGCCTTGCCCAGCAGGTCCACCTCGTAGGGGATCCAGCCGCCCTCCGGGCCGATGGCCAGGGTCACGGGCTGCTCCACGGCGCGCGGGCAGGCGGGGTAGGGGCCGGGG
>NZ_JAFGYI010000542.1:0-228 GCF_017490905.1 Pseudomonas sp. 32_A
TACGAAGTAGCCGACGTTGCCCAGCCAGGCACTGATCCAGTAGCCCCAGGCCGAGGAGAAGCCCATGTAGTCGCCGAAACCGGCCTTGGCATAGGCATACACCCCGCCATCCAGGTCAGGCTTGCGATTGGCCAGGGTCTGGAACACGAATGCCAGGGTCAGCATGCCGACCGCGGTGATTGCCCAGCCGATCAGCACAGCGCCAACCCCTGCGCTGGCCGCCATGTT
>NZ_JAFGYI010000543.1:0-228 GCF_017490905.1 Pseudomonas sp. 32_A
CGGCGCCGGCCCGGGGGCGCGGCAAGTGGTTCAGGGCGTCGATCACGGTTGTAGCCTCTCTTTCTTGTATTTGGCTTGGAATGGGGGCGCTTTGCGCCCCAATCGCCGGCAAGCCAGCTCCCACAGGTACAGTGTTGTTCTTGAGAGCAGTGCCATCCCAGCAAGAGCTGGTTCTGTCAGAAGAGCCATGCCCTTTAGAGCTGGCTCTATCAGGAGAGCAATGCCCTT
>NZ_JAFGYI010000544.1:0-228 GCF_017490905.1 Pseudomonas sp. 32_A
GAGAGCAGTGCCATCCCAGCAAGAGCTGGTTCTGTCAGAAGAGCCATGCCCTTTAGAGCTGGCTCTATCAGGAGAGCAATGCCCTTGAGAGCAGCACTATTCCTGTGGGAGCTGGCTTGCCGGCGATGGGCTGCACAGCAGCCCCAATGGCCTTAACGCTGCACGGGCGTCGGCCGCTGCACTTCAGCCCTGCGCCCCAGCACCTCATACACCGACGGATACGCCGGC
>NZ_JAFGYI010000545.1:0-228 GCF_017490905.1 Pseudomonas sp. 32_A
GAGAGCAGTGCCATCCCAGCAAGAGCTGGTTCTGTCAGAAGAGCCATGCCCTTTAGAGCTGGCTCTATCAGGAGAGCAATGCCCTTGAGAGCAGCACTATTCCTGTGGGAGCTGGCTTGCCGGCGATTGGGGCGCAAAGCGCCCCCATTCCAAGCCAAATACAAGAAAGAGAGGCTACAACCGTGATCGACGCCCTGAACCACTTGCCGCGCCCCCGGGCCGGCGCCG
>NZ_JAFGYI010000546.1:0-228 GCF_017490905.1 Pseudomonas sp. 32_A
GATTCAAGCGTTTTTGTGGGAGCGGCCTTGTGTCGCGAAAGGGCCGCAATGCGGCCCCTCGAGTTCAGCGTCACCGCCGCTATTGCCGGGGCTGCTTTGCAGCCCTTTCGCGACACAAGGCCGCTCCCACAAAAACGCTTGAATCCCCTCAGAGGACCCGTTTGATCAGCGGCTCCAGCCGGCTATAGCGCAGCCGCCGCAGGAACCTGCGCACTTCCTTGGGGTGCT
>NZ_JAFGYI010000547.1:0-228 GCF_017490905.1 Pseudomonas sp. 32_A
GAACGCCCGCAGTGCTTGAAGCGAATACAGCATGGAGTACCCTGCGATTGCCGGTGCATTGAGGCCCAGGCTCGAATGCAAGGGCGAGCGCTACGCGCCCGTTCGCGGGTAAACCCGCTCCCACAGGCATGGCACCACTCTCGAGGTCAGCGCTAACCCTCCCACAGGAATGGCACGACTCTCGAGGACAGCACTAATCCTGTGGGAGCGGGTTTACCCGCGAACGGG
>NZ_JAFGYI010000548.1:0-228 GCF_017490905.1 Pseudomonas sp. 32_A
GCCGGCGTATCCGTCGGTGTATGAGGTGCTGGGGCGCAGGGCTGAAGTGCAGCGGCCGACGCCCGTGCAGCGTTAAGGCCATTGGGGCTGCTGTGCAGCCCATCGCCGGCAAGCCAGCTCCCACAGGTACAGTGTTGTTCTTGAGAGCAGTGCCATCCCAGCAAGAGCTGGTTCTGTCAGAAGAGCCATGCCCTTTAGAGCTGGCTCTATCAGGAGAGCAATGCCCTT
>NZ_JAFGYI010000549.1:0-227 GCF_017490905.1 Pseudomonas sp. 32_A
GCTGCTGTCCTGGGCGTTGCTGTGCGCCGAGATCCTCTTCGCCACGGCGCGGGACAAGACCATGCCGCGCTTTCTGGCCAAGGAAAACGCCAACCAGGTACCGGCCAACGCCCTGTGGCTGACCAACGCCATGGTGCAGATCTTCCTGGTGATCACGCTGTTTTCCAACAGCACCTACCTGTCGCTGATCTACCTGGCCACATCGATGATCCTGGTGCCTTACCTGT
>NZ_JAFGYI010000550.1:0-227 GCF_017490905.1 Pseudomonas sp. 32_A
ACAGGTAGGGCACCAGGATCATCGACGAGGCCAGGTAGATCAGGCTGGTATAGGTACCGGCGGAAAACAGCGTGATCAGCAGGAAGCCCTGGATCATGCAGTTGGTCAGCCACAGGGCGTTGGCCGGTACCTGGTTGGCGTTCTCGCGGCGCAGGAACTCCGGCATGGTGTGGTCCTTGGCGGCGGCGAACATGATCTCGGCGCACAGCAGCACCCACGACAGCAGG
>NZ_JAFGYI010000551.1:0-227 GCF_017490905.1 Pseudomonas sp. 32_A
GAAGACTTCGTGCAGATCAGCGAGAACGTGCTGGGGCGGCGCTCCGAGGTGTTGCAGAGCAAGGCGTTGCGCTGAGCATCTCTTTCGCCCCTACCGGCCTCTTCGCGGGTGAACCCGCTCCCACAGGGACCGCACCGTCTTGAGGGCAGTACATTACCTGGAGGAACAGCCTTGTGCTGCGAAAGGGCCGGTATGATCAAAGAGGTCTGTGGCTGTAAGTGCCTCTT
>NZ_JAFGYI010000071.1:0-9247 GCF_017490905.1 Pseudomonas sp. 32_A
GCAGAAGACCTGACCGCCGCAGAGTGGATGTTTGACATGGTGAAGACTATCGCACCATCAGCCAGAAAACCGAATTTTGCTGGGTGGGCTAACGATATCCGCCTGATGCGTGAACGTGACGGACGTAACCACCGCGACATGTGTGTGCTGTTCCGCTGGGCATGCCAGGACAACTTCTGGTCCGGTAACGTGCTGAGCCCGGCCAAACTCCGCGATAAGTGGACCCAACTCGAAATCAACCGTAACAAGCAACAGGCAGGCGTGACAGCCAGCAAACCAAAACTCGACCTGACAAACACAGACTGGATTTACGGGGTGGATCTATGAAAAACATCGCCGCACAGATGGTTAACTTTGACCGTGAGCAGATGCGTCGGATCGCCAACAACATGCCGGAACAGTACGACGAAAAGCCGCAGGTACAGCAGGTAGCGCAGATCATCAACGGTGTGTTCAGCCAGTTACTGGCAACTTTCCCGGCGAGCCTGGCTAACCGTGACCAGAACGAAGTGAACGAAATCCGTCGCCAGTGGGTTCTGGCTTTTCGGGAAAACGGGATCACCACGATGGAACAGGTTAACGCAGGAATGCGCGTAGCCCGTCGGCAGAATCGACCATTTCTGCCATCACCCGGGCAGTTTGTTGCATGGTGCCGGGAAGAAGCATCCGTTACCGCCGGACTGCCAAACGTCAGCGAGCTGGTTGATATGGTTTACGAGTATTGCCGGAAGCGAGGCCTGTATCCGGATGCGGAGTCTTATCCGTGGAAATCAAACGCGCACTACTGGCTGGTTACCAACCTGTATCAGAACATGCGGGCCAATGCGCTTACTGATGCGGAATTACGCCGTAAGGCCGCAGATGAGCTTGTCCATATGACTGCGAGAATTAACCGTGGTGAGGCGATCCCTGAACCAGTAAAACAACTTCCTGTCATGGGCGGTAGACCTCTAAATCGTGCACAGGCTCTGGCGAAGATCGCAGAAATCAAAGCTAAGTTCGGACTGAAAGGAGCAAGTGTATGACGGGCAAAGAGGCAATTATTCATTACCTGGGGACGCATAATAGCTTCTGTGCGCCGGACGTTGCCGCGCTAACAGGCGCAACAGTAACCAGCATAAATCAGGCCGCGGCTAAAATGGCACGGGCAGGTCTTCTGGTTATCGAAGGTAAGGTCTGGCGAACGGTGTATTACCGGTTTGCTACCAGGGAAGAACGGGAAGGAAAGATGAGCACGAACCTGGTTTTTAAGGAGTGTCGCCAGAGTGCCGCGATGAAACGGGTATTGGCGGTATATGGAGTTAAAAGATGACCATCTACATTACTGAGCTAATAACAGGCCTGCTGGTAATCGCAGGCCTTTTTATTTGGGGGAGAGGGAAGTCATGAAAAAACTAACCTTTGAAATTCGATCTCCAGCACATCAGCAAAACGCTATTCACGCAGTACAGCAAATCCTTCCAGACCCAACCAAACCAATCGTAGTAACCATTCAGGAACGCAACCGCAGCTTAGACCAAAACAGGAAGCTATGGGCCTGCTTAGGTGACGTCTCTCGTCAGGTTGAATGGCATGGTCGCTGGCTGGATGCAGAAAGCTGGAAGTGTGTGTTTACCGCAGCATTAAAGCAGCAGGATGTTGTTCCTAACCTTGCCGGGAATGGCTTTGTGGTAATAGGCCAGTCAACCAGCAGGATGCGTGTAGGCGAATTTGCGGAGCTATTAGAGCTTATACAGGCATTCGGTACAGAGCGTGGCGTTAAGTGGTCAGACGAAGCGAGACTGGCTCTGGAGTGGAAAGCGAGATGGGGAGACAGGGCTGCATGATAAATGTCGTTAGTTTCTCCGGTGGCAGGACGTCAGCATATTTGCTCTGGCTAATGGAGCAAAAGCGACGGGCAGGTAAAGACGTGCATTACGTTTTCATGGATACAGGTTGTGAACATCCAATGACATATCGGTTTGTCAGGGAAGTTGTGAAGTTCTGGGATATACCGCTCACCGTATTGCAGGTTGATATCAACCCGGAGCTTGGACAGCCAAATGGTTATACGGTATGGGAACCAAAGGATATTCAGACGCGAATGCCTGTTCTGAAGCCATTTATCGATATGGTAAAGAAATATGGCACTCCATACGTCGGCGGCGCGTTCTGCACTGACAGATTAAAACTCGTTCCCTTCACCAAATACTGTGATGACCATTTCGGGCGAGGGAATTACACCACGTGGATTGGCATCAGAGCTGATGAACCGAAGCGGCTAAAGCCAAAGCCTGGAATCAGATATCTTGCTGAACTGTCAGACTTTGAGAAGGAAGATATCCTCGCATGGTGGAAGCAACAACCATTCGATTTGCAAATACCGGAACATCTCGGTAACTGCATATTCTGCATTAAAAAATCAACGCAAAAAATCGGACTTGCCTGCAAAGATGAGGAGGGATTGCAGCGTGTTTTTAATGAGGTCATCACGGGATCCCATGTGCGTGACGGACATCGGGAAACGCCAAAGGAGATTATGTACCGAGGAAGAATGTCGCTGGACGGTATCGCGAAAATGTATTCAGAAAATGATTATCAAGCCCTGTATCAGGACATGGTACGAGCTAAAAGATTCGATACCGGCTCTTGTTCTGAGTCATGCGAAATATTTGGAGGGCAGCTTGATTTCGACTTCGGGAGGGAAGCTGCATGATGCGATGTTATCGGTGCGGTGAATGCAAAGAAGATAACCGCTTCCGACCAAATCAACCTTACTGGAATCGATGGTGTCTCCGGTGTGAAAGAACACCAACAGGGGTGTTACCACTACCGCAGGAAAAGGAGGACGTGTGGCGAGACAGCGACGAAGTATCACCGACATAATCTGCGAAAACTGCAAATACCTTCCAACGAAACGCACCAGAAATAAACCCAAGCCAATCCCAAAAGAATCTGACGTAAAAACCTTCAACTACACGGCTCACCTGTGGGATATCCGGTGGCTAAGACGTCGTGCGAGGAAAACAAGGTGATTGACCAAAATCGAAGTTACGAACAAGAAAGCGTCGAGCGAGCTTTAACGTGCGCTAACTGCGGTCAGAAGCTGCATGTGCTGGAAGTTCACGTGTGTGAGCACTGCTGCGCAGAACTGATGAGCGATCCGAATAGCTCGATGCACGAGGAAGAAGATGATGGCTAAACCAGCGCGAAGACGATGTAAAAACGATGAATGCCGGGAATGGTTTCACCCTGCATTCGCTAATCAGTGGTGGTGCTCTCCAGAGTGTGGAACCAAGATAGCACTCGAACGACGAAGTAAAGAACGCGAAAAAGCGGAAAAAGCAGCAGAGAAGAAACGACGACGAGAGGAGCAGAAACAGAAAGATAAACTTAAGATTCGAAAACTCGCCTTAAAGCCCCGCAGTTACTGGATTAAACAAGCCCAACAAGCCGTAAACGCCTTCATCAGAGAAAGAGACCGCGACTTACCATGTATCTCGTGCGGAACGCTCACGTCTGCTCAGTGGGATGCCGGACATTACCGGACAACTGCTGCGGCACCTCAACTCCGATTTAATGAACGCAATATTCACAAGCAATGCGTGGTGTGCAACCAGCACAAAAGCGGAAATCTCGTTCCGTATCGCGTCGAACTGATTAGCCGCATCGGGCAGGAAGCAGTAGACGAAATCGAATCAAACCATAACCGCCATCGCTGGACTATCGAAGAGTGCAAGGCGATCAAGGCAGAGTACCAACAGAAACTCAAAGACCTGCGAAATAGCAGAAGTGAGGCCGCATGACGTTCTCAGTAAAAACCATTCCAGACATGCTCGTTGAAACATACGGAAATCAGACAGAAGTAGCACGCAGACTGAAATGTAGTCGCGGTACGGTCAGAAAATACGTTGATGATAAAGACGGGAAAATGCACGCCATCGTCAACGACGTTCTCATGGTTCATCGCGGATGGAGTGAAAGAGATGCGCTATTACGAAAAAATTGATGGCAGCAAATACCGAAATATTTGGGTAGTTGGCGATCTGCACGGATGCTACACGAACCTGATGAACAAACTGGATACGATTGGATTCGACAACAAAAAAGACCTGCTTATCTCGGTGGGCGATTTGGTTGATCGTGGTGCAGAGAACGTTGAATGCCTGGAATTAATCACATTCCCCTGGTTCAGAGCTGTACGTGGAAACCATGAGCAAATGATGATTGATGGCTTATCAGAGCGTGGAAACGTTAATCACTGGCTGCTTAATGGCGGTGGCTGGTTCTTTAATCTCGATTACGACAAAGAAATTCTGGCTAAAGCTCTTGCCCATAAAGCAGATGAACTTCCGTTAATCATCGAACTGGTGAGCAAAGATAAAAAATATGTTATCTGCCACGCCGATTATCCCTTTGACGAATACGAGTTTGGAAAGCCAGTTGATCATCAGCAGGTAATCTGGAACCGCGAACGAATCAGCAACTCACAAAACGGGATCGTGAAAGAAATCAAAGGCGCGGACACGTTCATCTTTGGTCATACGCCAGCAGTGAAACCACTCAAGTTTGCCAACCAAATGTATATCGATACCGGCGCAGTGTTCTGCGGAAACCTAACATTGATTCAGGTACAGGGAGAAGGCGCATGAGACTCGAAAGCGTAGCTAAATTTCATTCGCCAAAAAGCCCGATGATGAGCGACTCACCACGGGCCACGGCTTCTGACTCTCTTTCCGGTACTGATGTGATGGCTGCTATGGGGATGGCGCAATCACAAGCCGGATTCGGTATGGCTGCATTCTGCGGTAAGCACGAACTCAGCCAGAACGACAAACAAAAGGCTATCAACTATCTGATGCAATTTGCACACAAGGTATCGGGGAAATACCGTGGTGTGGCAAAGCTTGAAGGAAATACTAAGGCAAAGGTACTGCAAGTGCTCGCAACATTCGCTTATGCGGATTATTGCCGTAGTGCCGCGACGCCGGGGGCAAGATGCAGAGATTGCCATGGTACAGGCCGTGCGGTTGATATTGCCAAAACAGAGCTGTGGGGGAGAGTTGTCGAGAAAGAGTGCGGAAGATGCAAAGGCGTCGGCTATTCAAGGATGCCAGCAAGCGCAGCATATCGCGCTGTGACGATGCTAATCCCAAACCTTACCCAACCCACCTGGTCACGCACTGTTAAGCCGCTGTATGACGCTCTGGTGGTGCAATGCCACAAAGAAGAGTCAATCGCAGACAACATTTTGAATGCGGTCACACGTTAGCAGCATGATTGCCACGGATGGCAACATATTAACGGCATGATATTGACTTATTGAATAAAATTGGGTAAATTTGACTCAACGATGGGTTAATTCGCTCGTTGTGGTAGTGAGATGAAAAGAGGCGGCGCTTACTACCGATTCCGCCTAGTTGGTCACTTCGACGTATCGTCTGGAACTCCAACCATCGCAGGCAGAGAGGTCTGCAAAATGCAATCCCGAAACAGTTCGCAGGTAATAGTTAGAGCCTGCATAACGGTTTCGGGATTTTTTATATCTGCACAACAGGTAAGAGCATTGAGTCGATAATCGTGAAGAGTCGGCGAGCCTGGTTAGCCAGTGCTCTTTCCGTTGTGCTGAATTAAGCGAATACCGGAAGCAGAACCGGATCACCAAATGCGTACAGGCGTCATCGCCGCCCAGCAACAGCACAACCCAAACTGAGCCGTAGCCACTGTCTGTCCTGAATTCATTAGTAATAGTTACGCTGCGGCCTTTTACACATGACCTTCGTGAAAGCGGGTGGCAGGAGGTCGCGCTAACAACCTCCTGCCGTTTTGCCCGTGCATATCGGTCACGAACAAATCTGATTACTAAACACAGTAGCCTGGATTTGTTCTATCAGTAATCGACCTTATTCCTAATTAAATAGAGCAAATCCCCTTATTGGGGGTAAGACATGAAGATGCCAGAAAAACATGACCTGTTGGCCGCCATTCTCGCGGCAAAGGAACAAGGCATCGGGGCAATCCTTGCGTTTGCAATGGCGTACCTTCGCGGCAGATATAATGGCGGTGCGTTTACAAAAACAGTAATCGACGCAACGATGTGCGCCATTATCGCCTAGTTCATTCGTGACCTTCTCGACTTCGCCGGACTAAGTAGCAATCTCGCTTATATAACGAGCGTGTTTATCGGCTACATCGGTACTGACTCGATTGGTTCGCTTATCAAACGCTTCGCTGCTAAAAAAGCCGGAGTAGAAGATGGTAGAAATCAATAATCAACGTAAGGCGTTCCTCGATATGCTGGCGTGGTCGGAGGGAACTGATAACGGACGTCAGAAAACCAGAAATCATGGTTATGACGTCATTGTAGGCGGAGAGCTATTTACTGATTACTCCGATCACCCTCGCAAACTTGTCACGCTAAACCCAAAACTCAAATCAACAGGCGCCGGACGCTACCAGCTTCTTTCCCGTTGGTGGGATGCCTACCGCAAGCAGCTTGGCCTGAAAGACTTCTCTCCGAAAAGTCAGGACGCTGTGGCATTGCAGCAGATTAAGGAGCGTGGCGCTTTACCTATGATTGATCGTGGTGATATCCGTCAGGCAATCGACCGTTGCAGCAATATCTGGGCTTCACTGCCGGGCGCTGGTTATGGTCAGTTCGAGCATAAGGCTGACAGCCTGATTGCAAAATTCAAAGAAGCGGGCGGAACGGTCAGAGAGATTGATGTATGAGCAGAGTCACCGCGATTATCTCCGCTCTGGTTATCTGCATCATCGTCTGCCTGTCATGGGCTGTTAATCATTACCGTGATAACGCCATTACCTACAAAGCCCAGCGCGACAAAAATGCCAGAGAACTGAAGCTGGCGAACGCGGCAATTACTGACATGCAGATGCGTCAGCGTGATGTTGCTGCGCTCGATGCAAAATACACGAAGGAGTTAGCTGATGCTAAAGCTGAAAATGATGCTCTGCGTGATGATGTTGCCGCTGGTCGTCGTCGGTTGCACATCAAAGCAGTCTGTCAGTCAGTGCGTGAAGCCACCACCGCCTCCGGCGTGGATAATGCAGCCTCCCCCCGACTGGCAGACACCGCTGAACGGGATTATTTCACCCTCAGAGAGAGGCTGATCACTATGCAAAAACAACTGGAAGGAACCCAGAAGTATATTAATGAGCAGTGCAGATAGAGTTGCCCATATCGATGGGCAACTCATGCAATTATTGTGAGCAATACACACGCGCTTCCAGCGGAGTATAAATGCCTAAAGTAATAAAACCGAGCAATCCATTTACGAATGTTTGCTGGGTTTCTGTTTTAACAACATTTTCTGCGCCGCCACAAATTTTGGCTGCATCGACAGTTTTCTTCTGCCCAATTCCAGAAACGAAGAAATGATGGGTGATGGTTTCCTTTGGTGCTACTGCTGCCGGTTTGTTTTGAACAGTAAACGTCTGTTGAGCACATCCTGTAATAAGCAGGGCCAGCGCAGTAGCGAGTAGCATTTTTTTCATGGTGTTATTCCCGATGCTTTTTGAAGTTCGCAGAATCGTATGTGTAGAAAATTAAACAAACCCTAAACAATGAGTTGAAATTTCATATTGTTAATATTTATTAATGTATGTCAGGTGCGATGAATCGTCATTGTATTCCCGGATTAACTATGTCCACAGCCCTGACGGGGAACTTCTCTGCGGGAGTGTCCGGGAATAATTAAAACGATGCACACAGGGTTTAGCGCGTACACGTATTGCATTATGCCAACGCCCCGGTGCTGACACGGAAGAAACCGGACGTTATGATTTAGCGTGGAAAGATTTGTGTAGTGTTCTGAATGCTCTCAGTAAATAGTAATGAATTATCAAAGGTATAGTAATATCTTTTATGTTCATGGATATTTGTAACCCATCGGAAAACTCCTGCTTTAGCAAGATTTTCCCTGTATTGCTGAAATGTGATTTCTCTTGATTTCAACCTATCATAGGACGTTTCTATAAGATGCGTGTTTCTTGAGAATTTAACATTTACAACCTTTTTAAGTCCTTTTATTAACACGGTGTTATCGTTTTCTAACACGATGTGAATATTATCTGTGGCTAGATAGTAAATATAATGTGAGACGTTGTGACGTTTTAGTTCAGAATAAAACAATTCACAGTCTAAATCTTTTCGCACTTGATCGAATATTTCTTTAAAAATGGCAACCTGAGCCATTGGTAAAACCTTCCATGTGATACGAGGGCGCGTAGTTTGCATTATCGTTTTTATCGTTTCAATCTGGTCTGACCTCCTTGTGTTTTGTTGATGATTTATGTCAAATATTAGGAATGTTTTCACTTAATAGTATTGGTTGCGTAACAAAGTGCGGTCCTGCTGGCATTCTGGAGGGAAATACAACCGACAGATGTATGTAAGGCCAACGTGCTCAAATCTTCATACAGAAAGATTTGAAGTAATATTTTAACCGCTAGATGAAGAGCAAGCGCATGGAGCGACAAAATGAATAAAGAACAATCTGCTGATGATCCCTCCGTGGATCTGATTCGTGTAAAAAATATGCTTAATAGCACCATTTCTATGAGTTACCCTGATGTTGTAATTGCATGTATAGAACATAAGGTGTCTCTGGAAGCATTCAGAGCAATTGAGGCAGCGTTGGTGAAGCACGATAATAATATGAAGGATTATTCCCTGGTGGTTGACTGATCACCATAACTGCTAATCATTCAAACTATTTAGTCTGTGACAGAGCCAACACGCAGTCTGTCACTGTCAGGAAAGTGGTAAAACTGCAACTCAATTACTGCAATGCCCTCGTAATTAAGTGAATTTACAATATCGTCCTGTTCGGAGGGAAGAACGCGGGATGTTCATTCTTCATCACTTTTAATTGATGTATATGCTCTCTTTTCTGACGTTAGTCTCCGACGGCAGGCTTCAATGACCCAGGCTGAGAAATTCCCGGACCCTTTTTGCTCAAGAGCGATGTTAATTTGTTCAATCATTTGGTTAGGAAAGCGGATGTTGCGGGTTGTTGTTCTGCGGGTTCTGTTCTTCGTTGACATGAGGTTGCCCCGTATTCAGTGTCGCTGATTTGTATTGTCTGAAGTTGTTTTTACGTTAAGTTGATGCAGATCAATTAATACGATACCTGCGTCATAATTGATTATTTGACGTGGTTTGATGGCCTCCACGCACGTTGTGATATGTAGATGATAATCATTATCACTTTACGGGTCCTTTCCGGTGATCCGACAGGTTACGGGG
>NZ_JAFGYI010000552.1:0-226 GCF_017490905.1 Pseudomonas sp. 32_A
CATCACGCTGCCAAGTTCTGGCGTGCCCACCGCCCAGATGTCGGCGGTGAAGATGTCGAGCTTGAAGGCGAACAGGCAGATCAGGGCAAACAGCAGCAGCGGCACCACCTTGGCCACGGTGGTCACCTGGTTGATGAACGCCGCCTCCTTGATACCGCGCAGCACCAGGAAGTGCACCGCCCACAGCAGCAGCGAGGCGCAGCCGATGGCGATTGGCGTGTTGCCC
>NZ_JAFGYI010000553.1:0-226 GCF_017490905.1 Pseudomonas sp. 32_A
GGGCAACACGCCAATCGCCATCGGCTGCGCCTCGCTGCTGCTGTGGGCGGTGCACTTCCTGGTGCTGCGCGGTATCAAGGAGGCGGCGTTCATCAACCTGGTCACCACCGTGGCCAAGGTGGTGCCGCTGCTGCTGTTTGCCCTGATCTGCCTGTTCGCCTTCAAGCTCGACATCTTCACCGCCGACATCTGGGCGGTGGGCACGCCAGAACTTGGCAGCGTGATG
>NZ_JAFGYI010000554.1:0-226 GCF_017490905.1 Pseudomonas sp. 32_A
CTACTACTTCATCGCCAGCTTTATCGAGGAACACCTGCGTCATCATGCGGTGGCGCTGGGGCGGGTGTAAGGCATAGCGTTTTCAGCGCCTGTGAGATTGAGCGCCGCCCGCGCGGCGCTTCGCGGGTGTTCGCCTTGACACTTTCTGCGCTTGTGAAACCGAGCGCCGCCCGCGCGGCGCTTCGCGGGGCAAGCCCGCTCCCACATTTGTTGCAACGTGGCCATG
>NZ_JAFGYI010000555.1:0-226 GCF_017490905.1 Pseudomonas sp. 32_A
GCCTCCTCTGCCGAACTGCGGGTTGCTCAGGCCCCAGATATCACGCGTGAAGATATCGGCGCGGAAGGCGAACGCCGCGATCACCACGAAAATCAGCAACGGCACCACCTTGGCCACGGTGGTCACCAGGTTGATGAACGCCGCCTCCTTGATACCGCGCAGCACCAGGAAGTGCACCGCCCACAGCAGCAGCGAGGCGCAGCCGATGGCGATTGGCGTGTTGCCC
>NZ_JAFGYI010000556.1:0-225 GCF_017490905.1 Pseudomonas sp. 32_A
TGCTGTTTGCCCTGATCTGCCTGTTCGCCTTCAAGCTCGACATCTTCACCGCCGACATCTGGGCGGTGGGCACGCCAGAACTTGGCAGCGTGATGAACCAGGTGCGCAACATGATGCTGGTCACCGTGTTCGTGTTCATCGGCATCGAAGGCGCCAGTGTGTATTCCGGGCGTGCCGAGCGCCGGTCGGATGTGGGCAAGGCTACGGTGATCGGTTTCCTGGGGG
>NZ_JAFGYI010000557.1:0-225 GCF_017490905.1 Pseudomonas sp. 32_A
TGATTTTCGTGGTGATCGCGGCGTTCGCCTTCCGCGCCGATATCTTCACGCGTGATATCTGGGGCCTGAGCAACCCGCAGTTCGGCAGCGTGCTGGAGCAGGTGCGCAACATGATGCTGGTCACCGTTTGGGTGTTCATCGGCATCGAGGGTGCGAGCATCTTCTCGTCGCGGGCGGAAAAACGCTCTGACGTGGGCAAGGCCACGGTCATCGGCTTCGTTACCG
>NZ_JAFGYI010000558.1:0-225 GCF_017490905.1 Pseudomonas sp. 32_A
AGTGCTTGCCTTCAGTTCGCATGAGGGCCGCAAGGTGTTCGCCTTAGCAATTTCAGCGCCTATGAGACCGAGCGCCGCCCGCGCGGCGCTTCGCGGGACAAGCCCGCTCCCACATTTGTTGCAACGTGGCCATGCCTGGGAGGCCATGGTTGTCAGCCTTGGCGCAAGATTCAAGATCGGTGGGGCGGCAGCAGCGCCAACGGGGAGATATCGCCAGTCCAACAA
>NZ_JAFGYI010000559.1:0-225 GCF_017490905.1 Pseudomonas sp. 32_A
CAAGCAGCACATGCATAAAAACTGAAGGCAGGATACGTATGCCGACAGGTTTGCAGCGCCTATGAGACCGAGCGCCGCCCGCGCGGCGCTTCGCGGGGCAAGCCCGCTCCCACATTTGTTGCAACGTGGCCATGCCTGGGAGGCCATGGTTGTCAGCCTTGGCGCAAGATTCAAGATCGGTGGGGCGGCAGCAGCGCCAACGGGGAGATATCGCCAGTCCAACAA
>NZ_JAFGYI010000560.1:0-224 GCF_017490905.1 Pseudomonas sp. 32_A
GATATGTTGACCAGGGAAGGGGTGGTTATCCCGTAGTTCGCCTCAAGATTTTTGGCGCCTGGGAGATCGAGCGCCGCCCGCGCGGCGCTTCGCGGGACAAGCCCGCTCCCACATTTGTTGCAACGTGCCGAACCTGTCAGGCCATGGTTGCAAACCTTGGTGCATGTCTTGAGACGGGGGTGGCGCCAATGCCCACCTCGAATTCCAGTCATGCCGTCAAGACT
>NZ_JAFGYI010000561.1:0-224 GCF_017490905.1 Pseudomonas sp. 32_A
TTTCGCTTTTCGCTTTTCGCTTTTCGCTTTTCGCTTTTCGCTTTTCGCTTTTCGTTTTTGATCTTGCTTCTAAGCGCGCGATAGTTCAGGCGCTGCCGATTGCGACTTCAGGAGGCCGAGCGAAGGGCTTGCGGAGGGAGGTGACGGGCATGGATGCCCGTCAAGCGCTGAGGCCCCATGGATGGGGCCTGCAGCGCGTACTCCCGGGAGCAAGTCCGTAGTGA
>NZ_JAFGYI010000072.1:0-1025 GCF_017490905.1 Pseudomonas sp. 32_A
GTGGTGGTGGCCACGGCGGCGGCAATGGCGGCGGGCGTGGCGCCGGCATGGGTGGGCACAATGGCACTGGCAATGGTGCAGGCCTCGCGGGTGATCATGCTGGCAAGGCTACGCGCGATCATGGTGTGAGCGGCAATCACTATGGAAGCTCACGTAACCAGGACAATGGCCATGGAACCACGACCTCCGGCATCGCGCAGTCCAAGGATACCCGCGGCTTGACGAAATCTACCGCTATCTCGGGGACTACGCCCGGTGATCATAATGCCAAGGGGCTGAGCGGCGCGGTACAAAACTCCTCCAAGAATGATCGATGAAGCGAAGGCTGCCAGGTCCTGAAAGGGCCTGGCAGCCGCTTCTTCGAACGGCTGCGCGCTCTGCGGAACTTAAATGACGACCTCATGTCGTATCCGCACTCAAGCTCCCCCCCTGCGCCTTCTGGAGGCGAACAAACATGAAAAAAACCCTGGTAGCCGTCTTTACTTGTGCTCTGGCGCTCGGCGCAACTGCATTGTTGCCTGCCGATGTCTCGCCAATCGCTTCCGCGTATGCCAAAGGTAATGGCAATGGCGGCGGCAAAGGTGGGTTCAACGGTAATGGCGGCGGCTACGAGAGTGATCATGCCGGCAAGGCCACCCGCAACCATGGCGAGAGCGGTAATCACTATGGAAGCCTGCGCAACGATGACAACGGCCGAGGTACTACCCGGTCCGGCATTGCCCATTCCAAGGAACACGACAAGGCCGGGCGCTCCTCTTCGAAGCACGATCGATAACTGAAGGCGCGCAAGTCGTACCCTCGAACCGGACACTGCGGTGGATAGCACCGGCTACGCCGGTGTTCGCGGGTGAACCCGCTCCCACAGGTATCCGCACTCCTTCAGCTGGGGGGGGGGCCGTGTGGGAGCGGGCATGCCCGCGAAGCAGGCGATGCGGTGGATGGCACCGGCTGCGCCGGTGTTCGCGGGTGAACCCGCTCCCACAGGCATGGCGCATTCCGTCAGCTGGCGGGGTCCGTGTGGGAGC
>NZ_JAFGYI010000072.1:1124-9193 GCF_017490905.1 Pseudomonas sp. 32_A
TGGGAGCGGGCATGCCCGCGAAGCAGCCGCTGCGGTGGATGGCACCGGCTGCGCCGGTGTTCGCGGGTGAACCCGCTCCCACAGGCATGGCGCATTCCGTCAGCTGGTGAGGACCCTGTGGGAGCGGGCATGCCCGCGAAGCAGGCGATGCGGTGGATGGCACCGGCTGCGCCGGTGTTCGCGGGTGAACCCGCTCCCACAGGCATGGCGCATTCCGTCAGCTGGCGGGGTCCGTGTGGGAGCGGGCATGCCCGCGAAGCAGGCGATGCGGTGGATGGCACCGGCTGCGCCGGTGTTCGCGGGTGAACCCGCTCCCACAGGCATGGCGCATTCCGTCAGCTGGTGAGGACCCTGTGGGAGCGGGCATGCCCGCGAAGCAGCCGCTGCGGTGGATGGCACCGGCTGCGCCGGTGTTCGCGGGTGAACCCGCTCCCACAGGCATGGCGCATTCCGTCAGCTGGTGAGGACCCTGTGGGAGCGGGTTTACCCGCGAAGCAGGCGATGCGGTGGATGGCACCGGCTACGCCGGTGTTCGCGGGCGCGCCCGCTCACGCAGCCTGCCCGACAGATCTCAAACTTTGAACCGCCCCACCAACGTCGTCATCTCCCCCACCAACCCCGACAACGCCTTGCTCGCCTCACTGGTCTGCTGCGCCCCCGCGGCCGAGAATGTCGACAGCTCGCGAATGTTCAGCAGGTTGCGGTCCACCTCTCGCGCCACCTGGGCCTGCTCTTCGGCTGCGCTGGCAATCACCAGGTTACGCTCGTTGATCTCGCCGATCGCACTGTAGATGCCTTCCAGCACCTGCCCCGAGGCCAGGGTCACGTCCAGCGTCGACTGAGCGCGGCTGGTGCTGGCCTGCATCGAGGCCACGGCCGCTTCGGTGCCGGCCTGCACGCGCCCGATCATCTGTTCGATTTCCTGGGTCGACTGCTGCGTACGGTAGGCCAGCGTACGCACTTCATCCGCCACCACCGCAAAGCCGCGCCCGGCCTCGCCCGCACGGGCCGCCTCGATGGCGGCATTGAGTGCCAGCAGGTTGGTTTGCTCGGACACCGAGCGAATCACTTCCAGCACCTTGCCAATGTCCCGCACCTGCCCGACCAGTTGCTCCAGGTGCGCGCTGCTGGCCTGGATCTCCCGGGTCATGGCCTCGGTACCGTCGATGTTGTCGTTGACCTGCCGGCGGCTTTGCGCTGCCAGCTGGTTGGATTCGCTGGTGGTCTGCGAGGTGGTGATGGCATTGCGCGCAACCTCCTCCACGGCCGTCGTCATTTCGGTGACAGCGGTGGCGGCCTGCTCCAGTTCCTGGCCCTGTTGGCGCAGGTTGTTGGCACCTTCCTCGGTGACCGTATTCAGCGCCGTGGCCGCTGCGTCCAGTTGCCTGGCACAGCTGCTGATCTGCCCCAGGGTATCGCGCTGGCTCTGCTGCATGCGCTCAAGTTCATGGAACAGCTGACCAATCTCGTTACTGCCCTGCCCCTGCACCGGCACGCTCAGGTCGCCGCCAGCAATGCGCTGAAAGTGCCGCCCGGCTTCGCGCAGCGGGTGCAGCAGACGCTGGGCAACAAAAGCCCAGCACAGCGCCGCCAATAACAGCGTCACGCCCAGCAGCCCCATGCTCAGCAATTGGGCGCGCGCCAGGCGCCGGTCGGATTCCAGCATGATCTGCTGACCGCGCTCACTCAATGCTGCGACCAGTTGCTGGCGCAGCGCCTGCAGCCGGCCCATGGCGTTGCCGGCGTCGGTATTGACCTTGAAATACTGCTCGAGCGAACGTTGACGGGTTGCCTCACGCTGCCCTGCGACCGCCTTGGCGTACTCGCCATAGGTGGCCTGCAGCGCGGATGCCAGTGCATGCAACGCAGGCTCACGGGCGTTCTCGACAAACTCGTCCACCAGCTTCTGGCTCTTGTCGTTCAACTCGACAGACAGCGCCATGCGCTTGCTGGCGCTTTCCTCATGACCACCCAGCTGTTCGATGAAGCCCGAGGACACATTGGCGCTGGCGCGAATCGCCATCAGCAATGCATTGTTCAACCGGTCCGACTGGTGCGCGGTCTGGTCCAGTTCGGTGATCTGCTGGTCACTGCCCACCGCAGCCCGCCAGGCACTGACGGTGGAAAACAGCAGAGTCACGCTGAACAGCGATAGCACCCAGAACATTCCGGTGCGGATCTTCAGGTTGGCAAGCATGCGGGCAGTACTCCTTGTTGGCACCACTTCTGGTCGATGATTCGACGGTGGGTGTGCTGCTATCGGAGGTACGGGCACAGGCTTGAGACGCCAGGATGCGGTTATGGGCGGTAATCGAACAGATGTCGCCGGGGGCAGGCCGTGGCGTGTTCAAGCGGGAACTTCGGCTGGTACTCCCGGTCGATAGCATCCCCTCGCCAAGCGGGGGGCTGCCCAACACCTGTCGAGCCCTCTGCCGATGCCCAGCACACCTGTTCTGTCAGCCTTGTTCCTGTTGTTCAGCGCATTCACGGCACCGAGCGCACTGGCCGGTGAACGCTCCGCGCCCACACGCAGCAATAATGCTTCGACCGTGCTGATCGAAACCGCCTCGCAACAATATGCCGACGGCCAGCTGGACCAGGCGGCGGCCACCCTGGAGCGCGCGCTGCACATTCAACCGAACAACCCGGCAACGTTGCATTACCTTGGTGTTCTGCGCCTTCAACAAGGGCAGTATGAGCAGGCCGAGACCCTGGCGCTGCGCTCCAACCTGCGGGTCGGCAACAACCACGCCCTGCGCAGCCGCAACCTGCAGTTGATAGAGGCCGCGCACAAGGCCCAAGGCTCCGGCATGCTGCCCACGGCTGCGCACTGACGACGCTCAGCGAGCAAGGCGAAGTGTGGCAGCGCAAATAGCCCGCTCAAGCCTGATCAGCCAACGCGGTGGATGGCACCGCCGTTGCCGGTGTTCGCGGGCATGCCCGCTCCCACAGGAACCGAGGGTACCTGAAACCAGCGCCATACCTGTCGGAGCGGGTTCACCCGCGAAGCAGTGCTGCAACGAAACATAATTCATTGGATTTAGCAGGGGCCCTGTAGGAGCAGCCTTGTGCTGCGAAGAGGCCGGTACAGGCAACAGATATGCATTGTCAGTACCGGCCTCTTCGCAGCACAAGGCTGCTCCTACAAAGGGCGCGCCAAACGAGCGTCCTCAAGCGCCGAGCGAAGCCAGCACGCTTTGCAGCTTGCCCCGGGTCGTTTCCGTGCAGGCTTGCATGGGCTCGCGCAGTTCGTCGGTCATCAGCCCCTCCACCTGCAATGCCGCCTTGATCACAGCCGGGTTGGGCTCGGCAAAGGCCATTTTCATCCACGGCAGCAACTGATAGAACGTTCCGCGCGCGGCTACCCAGTCGCCATTGTCGACCTGCTGCAGCATGCGCACGTACAGGTCGGCGCGCACATGCGCCGAAGCCGAAATGGCTCCCGAGCCACCCAGGCACAGGTTGTTGAAGATCTGCACGTCCTCACCGGCCAGCACCTGGGCGTGGCCGTCCTGGATCAGGGCCATGGTGGTCTCGCTGTCGCCGCTGCAGTCCTTCACCGCCGCAATGCGCGGATGGCGCACGATGCGGCGCAGGGTTTCACGCTCGATGCGTACCCCGGTGCGGTAGGGAATGTCGTAGACGATCACCGGCACGCTGGCGGCATCCGCCACCCTGGTGAAGAACGCCTCGATGCCGGCCTGCGAAGGCCGGATGTAGCACGGAGCAGGGACCAGAAGCCCGCCAATGTCACGCCGCTGGATTTCAACCTGGAAGGCCAACAGTTCGCACAGGTTGTAACCCGACAGCCCCATCACCACACTGCCCGGTTCCACCCAGGCCAGCACAGCATCCAGCACGGCCAGTTGTTCGGCCTTGGACAGCGCCGCCGCCTCGCCCGTGGTACCGCACACCACAAAACCGGCCACTCCCTCTTCGAGCAGCTTCTTCACCAGTTTTTCCAGGGCGGCGAAGTCGATTTCATTGGCGCGCAATGGCGTGACGAGGGCGATCCAGATACCACGGAAATTCGACATGCAAAAACTCCTGATGTTGACCGAAAGTCAGCGTCAGCAGGGCGAAGAGTCGAAGTGGTCTGGCAGGGATACCTGGCGCCTTCTGTCTCGTCAGCCCACCTGACGAGACAGCGCGCCTCGGTCAGATGAGCGGCTGTTTCTTGGATTTCTTGGCAACGGCAACGCACGCGTCTGCCTGGGCGATGAAGCCCGAAGCGGAAATGGCGTGGTTGAAAATGGACATGCCGGCAAGCCCGTTGCGTGGATATGGCTGGATAATGGTGGCGCGGCGTACCCGGTGTCAACACCGAGATCGCAAACCCATTGGGCTGCGCTTTTGCCCAGGGAAGTGAACTCACAAGCGGTGCACGTACCCTGCAGGCCCGATCTTGCACAAGAGGCATTTGATCAATCCAGCAGCCACCCGGCATCGCCCTCGTCCAGCACACCCCCGTGATCCGTCCTGTCACCTTTACGCGCCACGGCCGCGCCTTCGATCAGGAAATGCTCAGCCCCACTTTCGATCACAGCGCCGCACGTGGTCCGATCCCCCACCCTGGCAACCGCCCTGCCATTGAAGGTGTACGTGGCACTGCCGCTTTCCACCTGGTTGGTGCCATGTAGCGGGCAGACATGTCGATGACCTACAAGTACGACAGGGTTCATTGAGCTTCTCCTTCTGATGGCCCAGTACGCGATTCACGGTCCATTTCCTCAGGCCAATCAACCTTCGGCGCCAGGCAGTGCATGTGGCTGAGGCCATCGTCATCGTTCCAGTCCCGGGGTGGGTGCACGAACTCCGGCAGGGCTTCGGGGCCTTGCTGCATGAATAGCCGGGCGATGGCCCAGTAGGCTTCGCCTTGGTACAGGTCATAGGTGAAGAATACTCGGTCGATAACTTCGTTGGTTTCCGGGTTGCGGACCGACAGCATGACGTTTTCGATCAGGCCACCGTGGCCGGGGGCGTAGACTCGGTAGACTTCAGCGGTTACGTCGTCCCAGTTGTAGGCGACCGGTTTGACGCCCCAGCGTTTGCGGCTGAAGATGAATATGCGGTCATATCGAAACTCATAAATATATATCTTTTGGCGAAGTCGATTGAAGCGAATTGGTTCATCTCTAGGGGCAACGAGATCAAGCTTGATATCAGGAATCAAAACCCATAGTAGTGCTGGACCGATAATTACCAGTGATAGGTTCATCAGCCAGTCGTGCCGCCAATCGTCGTATAACAAATCCCAGTACAAGTAAAGCGCCATTCCAAAAAGAAAAAGCAGACCCGGAACACCGATCAGGAATATAACGCCTCGTAGGATGGTGCTGCTCCGTGGCAACTCGAGATAAACATCATCGACATAGTTGGGCGACGGTTTGACGCTCGCCCACACTTTCCGCCACTTTGGCACTTCATCCACTTTGGGAAGGTCATAACTCCAGCCCAAAGCACGCTCCCACAGAACTTTACCATCACGCTTCACTCGTTAATCTCCCTGACACAAATCTCAATGTACCCACTTGGCAAGCTCCGATCCGGCCAGTACATCACCAACAGCGTAGCTGCCAGAATCGTGTGTTTTCCTATAGACGCCATGAGCGATATCGAGCCAGAAATCTCTAACTGACGGAGTCCAGTAGAATAAGGTTTCTGCTTCTCGCTAATTGAAATACTGCGGTCGTGATCAGGGATCCGTGGCGATGCAAAGCTGGAAAATGAAGAAGACGGTGAGAGAGGTTCTTCAGCGTTTGCAAAGAAATTGCCCGAAGCAATAGTTTCCCCGCCATCGTAATTAGGGTGATTTCCGTCACCGTGACGATGCACAATCAATTTCCAGCGATATCCCGAGGATCGCTCATCGTACATAGGCAATGCGATCAGGAATTTTAGCTTCCTGATTATTTCAGCACTAATCAAGCCACCGATTTTCGGAAGACCTGGATCAGTTGCCAAGCGCGACTCAAAATTCAACTTCGCCTGAACGCCTAGCGTGGCAGCATTGAGTTCGGCAAAAGCTATATCCGCATGTTCTGGAGCATTCCAATGAATGCTCGGATTTTCGTTTGCTTTTCCAAAGCAGCATCGCCTTACCCACCGATCCAGATCAGTTGATTCATTTTCCTGAGCCAGTTTGCTTAGTTGATAAGCAGCAAGCGTGAAGGCTATCGCCACTCCCAACGGGCCGAAAAACAAGGGCTTGAGTACTGCAACACTAAACACTATAGTGCCCAAGCCATATAAGAGGAATGAAAAGAAGTGTTGGCTCCTCGCTGCATCATCACCCGCAGCGGCGGTGCGCCTCATGGCATTGATTGCTTGAGCCGTATCAAAGACCCCTGCAACCGCACTCATCAAAGCACCAAGCCTTATCAAGACTCCCCCAGTGGCTGCTACACCCTTTGCCCACCCCACATTCAATGGACCAGCACTTGATCTCAAAATGAGCCCAACCAGTTCGACTTGCCCTCCCAGCACGCCCAACTGCGATCCTTGCAATGCCAACTTGGCCTCATACGCCTTCGGCCCAATCTCCGTTTCCGCCTTTTCCTGATTCCTGCCCAAGCTGTCCTGCTGCAAATACAACCCGCCTATCGCCAGCAGAACCTCCCAGCTGCCAGCAATCCCGCGCAACCCGGAAAAACCGGTTTTTACCAATCGGGCCGCCTGCTGCGACGTGATCTTCATCCCCTGCAACAGCTTCCGCGCATCGGCTTCCAACGTCCCCGCTGCCACCGAAATATCCACCAAGGCAAGCTGCGCCGCACTGCTCGCCTGCGTTACGCCCATGTTGGCTTCCTGGAACAACCGCCCATGCACCTCCTCAGCCTTGCCCTCGACCCACACCGTCACACTGATCATCGTATTGGTGAGCCGTGGATCGAGCACGGCCAGGCTCATCAGCCCGTGCTGGATGATCGGCCGCACCTTGCGCATGGCCTTCATCGAGCCAAACTCGAAGTCATCGATATTGCGGCGCATCCGGTCCCGCGCCTCGGCGATCGACGCATTGGCCTTGTGCTGCAACTCCCGAAGGTGCGCACTCTGTAAGGCGTAGTACTCGCCCAGCTTCATCTTCACTTCCAGTTCGATCAGGTGCACGCCGTTGTAGAGAAACTGCGTGGCACTGTTCAGATGCCGCACGGCCTTCTGAATGCCAGGCGACAGACAGGGCGCCAGCCGCTGACTGGCCGCATTGAGCGCGCTCTGCGTTTCAGCAATGGCCTGCTTGAGGGTATTGCGCATGCGCAAGCCGGCGTCATCGCTGGCGATGATCTTGCTCAGCATGCCGTAGAGCTTGTCACTGTCGTTCCAGTTGATCGCTTCTGTGGCGGAGAAACTGGGCAGCAGCCCGGCCAGGAGAGAGCGATCCCGCATCAACAACGCGCGGTAGGGCGGGCTGTCCGGGTCCTGCAGCCATTTCAACCAGAGCAGTTCGCTGGTGCCGGAAGCGGGAACATGCGGTTCAAGGCGGGGGACGACAGCTTCGGTAACGCCACCACCCAGGCACAGCGCCATGGTCTTGGCGTAGGCCACCCCGGACTCACGATCGTTACCGTCGTAGTCGTACGCCTCGGCCAGCTTGAACATGGGCGTATCGAACAAGGCTACGTACGCCTGCGCATCCTTGTCGATGTAGCGCTGAAACTCACGTTCCTGCTGGTCGTATTCAGCCTGGAACGCGGCCCGCTGCGGCTCGTGGTAGCGTTGTTCAAGCCGCTCGTCACTCTCCTGCTGCGCACGCTCGACCAACCGCTGCCGCTCGACTGTCGGCTCGACGAACGCTGGCGGCCCATCGCCCGTCATTGGCTCCAGCGACGGCACCTCCTGCGCCGCCCACTCCCTGTGCGTGGCACGAATGATCTGCAGGATCTGCGAGGTCTGCAGCTGATAGGCGCGCATCGGTTCTTCCCGCCAGGCCTGACGCTTCAATACCCAGTTCAGCCGCTGATGGTTGTACTCCTGAATCAGCCCGACGGTGTCGTCGAGCACCACTGCCAGCACGCCGTTTTCCAGCTGGTGCCGGTTGATCGCATTGACCAGATAGCCGCGCAGGGCGA
>NZ_JAFGYI010000562.1:0-223 GCF_017490905.1 Pseudomonas sp. 32_A
TTTGCGCCACCATCGCGAATGAATGTCTACTCGATGTGAATGCCACATCCCAAAAAGCCAAAAAGCTTAAGCGACGGTTTTTATATAGCGAACAGTCCATTTACGATGGCGACGCATACGCACCTTTTCGCCCTTACGGCGAGTCACTTTTTGTCAAACGCGACAAAAAGTAACCAAAAAACGCTGGCTCCTATCATCCGGCCCCTGCGCTTCGCTCCGGGGT
>NZ_JAFGYI010000563.1:0-225 GCF_017490905.1 Pseudomonas sp. 32_A
TGGATGATGCTGAGTTGGGGATGAGGCAGTGAGGGTTTGGCTTCAGGTTGAATGAAGGCCGCTAGGTGTTTGCCGCAACATTTTCTGCGCCTGTGATATCGAGCGCCGCCCGCGCGGCGCTTCGCGGGGCACAAGGCCGCTCCCACATTTGTTGCAACGTGCCAAACCTGTCAGGCCATAGTTACCCGCTTTGTTGGTCCGCCGATATCTCCATGTTGGCGTGGC
>NZ_JAFGYI010000564.1:0-223 GCF_017490905.1 Pseudomonas sp. 32_A
GCTGCCGTCCAACATGTCTTTAGTCATGCGCCAAGGCTGACAACCATGGCCTCACAGGCATGGCCACGTTGCAACAAATGTGGGAGCGGCCTTGTGCCGCGAAGCGCCGCGCGGGCGGCGCTCGATACCACAGGCGCAGAAAATGTTGTGGCGAACACCTGTCAGCCCAACCCCAACCCCCATAAAAAAAGGAGAGCCGAAGCTCTCCTTTTTTCGTTAACAA
>NZ_JAFGYI010000565.1:0-222 GCF_017490905.1 Pseudomonas sp. 32_A
TCAAGCCAGGTACCGACCTGTTGGGAAGCAGGCTTTTCGCGACACAAGACCGTTTACAAGAGAACCGTGCAAATACTGGCGACCGGCACAGACCATGTGGGAGCGGGTTCACCCGCGAACACCGGCGTAGCCGGTGCCATGCATCGCGTCGCCTGCTTCGCGGGCGCGCCCGCTCCCACAGAAGATGGTGTAGCCTTCAATGCATGTGCTGCCTCAGTGGTA
>NZ_JAFGYI010000566.1:0-221 GCF_017490905.1 Pseudomonas sp. 32_A
GCGGCTGATCAGGGCGGCGCTGCGGCAGTTGCCCAGCAGGGCATAGTCTTCGATGTGGGCAGGCATTGGAGCTCCTTGAGTGGCTGCCTGTGCTGGCCTCTTCGCGGGTGAACCCGCTCCCACAGGTGCAGCACCGACTTGTAGGAGCAGCCTTCTGCTGCGAAAGGGCCAGTAAGCCAGTTGAGATGTGCCAGCCTTGGGCTGCCTTCTTCGCAGCACAA
>NZ_JAFGYI010000567.1:0-218 GCF_017490905.1 Pseudomonas sp. 32_A
TGTAAGCGCTGTGAGGCGTTGAGCTAACCAATACTAATTGCCCGTGAGGCTTGACCATATAACACCCAAGCAATTTGCTGACGCAGATTGCGGTGGTGAAGACGAAACGAACCGAAAGTTCGCACTGTTCACAAAAGCACCACAAATATCGCATATCCGAATTCGCTGGGCTGTCCATCTGGACATTCTGGCAACAGAATTTCTTGACGACCATAGAG
>NZ_JAFGYI010000568.1:0-218 GCF_017490905.1 Pseudomonas sp. 32_A
AAGCCAAAAAGCTTAAGCGCCGGTTTTGATAGGGCGAACAGTCCGTTTGCGATGGCGACGCTGGCTCACCCTTCCGCCCTTACGGCGGGTCCCTTTTTGTCGTGGCAAAAAGGAACCAAAAACCGTCCGCTCCCATCATCCGGCCCCTACGCTGCGCTCCGGGGTCCCCTCGCTACGGGCCTGCTCCCGGGAGTACGCGCTGCAGGCCCCATCCATGG
>NZ_JAFGYI010000569.1:0-217 GCF_017490905.1 Pseudomonas sp. 32_A
AAGGCGAACGCCGCGATCACCACGAAAATCAGCAACGGCACCACCTTGGCCACGGTGGTCACCTGGTTGATGAACGCCGCCTCCTTGATACCGCGCAGCACCAGGAAGTGCACCGCCCACAGCAGCACCGACGCGCCGATGATGGCGGCAGGGGTGTTGCCTTCGCCGAAGATCGGGAAGAAGTAGCCCAGGGTGCTGAACAGCAGTACGAAGTAGC
>NZ_JAFGYI010000570.1:0-217 GCF_017490905.1 Pseudomonas sp. 32_A
GCGACACAAGACCGTTTACAAGAGAACCGTGCAAATACTGGCGACCGGCACAGACCATGTGGGAGCGGGTTCACCCGCGAACACCGGCGCAGCCGGTGCCATGCATCGCGTCGCCTGCTTCGCGGGCGCGCCCGCTCCCACAGAAGATGGTGTAGCCTTCAATGCATGTGCTGCCTCAGTGGTATAGCGGTGTGCCCAACTCTCCAGAAACTCGCGC
>NZ_JAFGYI010000571.1:0-217 GCF_017490905.1 Pseudomonas sp. 32_A
AAGGCGAACAGGCAGATCAGGGCAAACAGCAGCAGCGGCACCACCTTGGCCACGGTGGTGACCAGGTTGATGAACGCCGCTTCCTTGATGCCGCGCAGCACCAGGAAGTGCACCGCCCACAGCAGCAGCGAGGCGCAGCCGATGGCGATTGGCGTGTTGCCCTCGCCGAACACCGGGAAGTAGAAGCCCAAGGTGCTGAACAGCAGCACGAAGTAGC
>NZ_JAFGYI010000073.1:0-8744 GCF_017490905.1 Pseudomonas sp. 32_A
GGAAACTTAAAAAATTGAACGCATTCGAATGGACGATCGGTTGGCTATTCATACAAATAAACTCTGCTCGTGTAGGAAGCGCGGGGCGAACTTAGCTAGTTCACACCCGACTGCAATTCAAGTAACAGTTTGTTGCGCCGATGAGCACCCACTTCGTAATTGAATTGAAGGTAGTGGCGATTACCTTCATTATCTACAAGCATGAACTTGAATGGCCGATCCAACCCCTCGGGTATCTCATAGAGTTCAAGACTATCTTCCGGATGACGGTACGAAAAATTCGACAGCCGAACCAGGCCCACCATAAACTCACCCCGTGCAGGCCCTTGATGGTCTGCAAAATCATCTCTCAACTGAACACGGCGCTGTGCATTCAACCGCTGCAACCACCCAGACAACGTAAACTTCTCATTTGACTCACTGCCTCCCAAGGCAAAGCACGTATAACTTACGCCTCCTTCAGAGAATTGCTCTGACTCCCAGCGTACGGCGGATTTATTGTCATCGGGGCCCAGCACCACACTTACAAATGGAATACGCACGCCTTGCCGTTGCAGGTTGAGTCGGTAGCTATCTTTCGTCCACTCCATGTAACTGAACGTATCACCGTCATAAATTTGACCATTCGGGTCCTGATCAACACGAGTGACCCCGACAGTGTAAGCGTCAACTGAATAAGCCGGACGCTCCACCCCCTGGAGCTTGACCACCCCATTATCTGAGGATACGACTTGCGAATTAAAAGGCATATCATCAGCCGCTCGGGTAAAAACAGCATAGAACTCCTGCGCCAGCACGCTCGTCGTTTGCAGATAGTATCGTTTATACACCGTAGCCTGTTCATTATGGAGCTCGGCAGCTGACACCGCGCCAGAGCCAGTCAACATTGCATAGCGAGGGTTATGAAGCAAATTGACTTTCCAGGAACCTGGGTCAGAACTATCCTCGGGGGGTGTAAAGCCCACATCGCCTTCAATAATTGGCAGTTCGCTGCCACCCCTCGAGTAGAACCTGAGCGTACTGAGGTCTTCCGGGCTGACCTTAACGTCCGGTTCCCCTTCATTTACCTTCGTTTGAATGGTTACCAATACCTCGATCTGCTGCAGGCCATTGGCATACCCTCGGCCCGCCCCTGTTGCCTTCACATAGAACTTGTCCAAATCCACCCAACTGGTCGGCTGTATGGATTTGGCCGTGCGTGTACCGTGCTCGATAATTGCGTAACCGGTAAACTGATCGTCCTGGCTTGCCATGACTACACTGCAGGACCTTGTCGAAGCTGCGGGTGGTGTATAGCGCCCACTGTTTTCATCGATATGACCGTCTCCGAAAACCTCCCATCTATAGCCGTCAAGGTTGACGCCTGGTTTTGCTCCCCAGCTAACTTTGAAGTCCATTGGGCCGGTGGTGTGTTCCCTGCGCACGTAATGCGGGGTTACCACCCGGGCCGCCGGCCAGACAATCATGACCACGCAGGCGCTGCCCGTCACCTCACCATCGGTAACCTCAAACTGCTGTAGCCGAACCAATGGTAGAAAAGTGTCTGATATATGCGGCGTAAAGCTATTCTCTGCACCTTCCGAGGCACCGAACTCGCCCCATACCTCACCCACCACTCTCCACTTCAAGGTTTTGCCATTCCCTCCTGATGCTCGCATCTCGATCGCCGGCTGACCGAGCTCCCAGACTGCAAGCCGCGGGTAGATCTGAATCGCCTCACGGGCCTCCACCACCAAGGCTGTACCGGATGATTCCTCTCCAGTTTTCTGCCCGTCCACCAGGACCAGTTGCGTTTGCTTGACAAACTCCGTCGACGCCTTGCTGGTGTAAACCCCTTCCTGGGTCATGCTGCCGCTGGCACTGGTAAGGTAGGTATTGGTCGCGCTCCAGTCCGCATTGGCGACACCCTTCAAGGCAAAGGCCTGAGTATTGCCTGCGGCAAGCGTTGCCAAGGCAGGCTCGACTCGACGTGTTTCCGGGGTGTCTTCCAGACTACCCAGCGTTACACCATTTCTGCCTTTCATCTTCCAGGTAAGTTGCCGCTGGTTTCGCAGGCTCAGTGCTTGAGCCGCGACAGTGGCATGGTAGCCACACTTGTCAATGTAGTCCGCGCCCAATATGGCCACTTGCGGGCCCGCATCACGCGTCAACCAATAGGGTAACGGAGCGTTGGGCAACGGCAGGGTTCCCTCTTTGACATCACTGTTCAATTGCATGAACAACAGCACCGCGCCATCACCCTCGGCATCAGGCTCCGCTGTCCAGGGGGCGGGTTGTGTCAGCACCTTCACATAATTAGGGTCGAAAGCGCCGTAACCGCGAAGATCCCAGCTAAGCAACTCGCTGACCGGCATCGTCTTGAGCCACTTACCCAAGGCATTCGCTATGACTTGCTGGGCGTAATCCGTGCGCCCCAGGTTGCAGCTGAATTGCTCGGCACTGGACCAGTCAATGTTCACGGTCAGGTAGCCGTTATCACTATCGACAGCAGTGCTCACCTGAACCCGCGCTTGTAGATAGAGCCCCATGCCCTTGACGATGTTTGAACTGGACTCGATCAACGGCGGATGACCGGGCAGCCTGGTAACCACTGTGAAGTCGCCTGTAATCAACTCCAGGCGCGCATTGACCCAGTCGTCCAGCTGGTTTGTTCTGCTGAAGTCCAGCTCAGGTGGCCCCATGACCAGCCCGGAAAACTCAGCCCATTGCCGGCCACCATTATGGATGGCAAAGGTATCATTGAACGCAGGTGAAAAGCTTTGCAGGCGATAGCGCTCAAGAAACCGCTCTTGCAGTTGCAGATCCAGGGCAGCTTTGCTCACGCCAAAGATCGCACCCCAGCCCAGCGTTGAATCAACTTCAATATTGGCGCTTGAACCCTGCACGATATCATTAGCCATGAGACACCTCCTGAGCTGCGTCACCGAGAATACTGTTCAATTTTTCCAGCGAAACAAATGGCACCGGAATGATCTTGTAGCCGAAGGCCTGCAGGTCAATTATCTCCTTGCCGTCTTCATCGTAGGCCAACGTAATATGTAACCCTGCAACGGCGATATAATGCTCATGTACACCTGCCTTCGGCGTATAGACTCCCGTGTTCTCGTCAAGCGTCCCTTTACCCACCAGCAAACGCCACCATACTTCCTCAGGTTGTATCTGGCGTTCACCTCCGGTGAATGTCTTAGTCCAAAGTCCCATTTGCAATGCAGCCGTTTCCCCTCTCGACTTAGCCTCCTGGACCTTGACGAAGTATTGTCCTACCGACATCAAGGGAACAATCATGGCTATTTCGTTCGAAACACCGTGGGACGCACTCTTGATCATCACTTTGTCCACACGCAACACGTAATCCAGCAGGTCCTCCAGAGGAGATGACCAGCCTTCCTCAGGCACCTTAATCTCCGCTTTATACTTCCAGATCTGTTGTACAAGAGGATCATCGTCCGTAACCACGTCGCCTTCCGCATTACCTTCGACTGTTGCCGTCAATGCCTTTCCATCAACTGATGCTGCCCATAGGGTGAACTCGGCTCCTGTGGCAACACTCGCCACCAAAGGGAACACCGAGAGCGGAGTAGCTACCACGTTGACCAAAGCCTTGCCCGTCCACTCCCCTTTACTGGCAGTTACAATCACCCGCTTGAACGTGTGCCCAAAACTTTCGGCAGGCGGTGGTGTATACACACCATTTACGATTTCTCCCGCATTTCCCGTATCACCAGGCACATTTTCGACATCCCAGTGGAATCCGCTGGAGGCGGGTTCAATTGTGAATGTGAAAGGCACCCCCGCTGCGACAACGGGCATCGCGGGCGTCAGTGTGTATTCAGTGCGTGCAGCCGACAGTTTGCCCAACACACACATGTCACCGGGCACCCGCAAGACGTCGGGCTCCACAACACTTTCATCACTGAATAGCAGCCCGTTGAGCCGGAAGGCATCGAGCTCCAAACCCAGGGCCCTGAGGTCTTCCTGCAGCCATTCGAACTTTTCACGCATGTCCTGCCTGACGCTAACCAGACCCTTGTTGTATTCATCTCTGGCTACTACATTATCGCTTCCACGAACACACTGATGTACGGTATCGAAGGTGTAATTACCCGACCCTGCCTTGAGCGCTATGTGTTTACGCCCGTCAACGGATGTCAATGACCACTGAAAACGCTGACTGAACGTCCAACTCGAGATGTAATAGCCTTCATAATAAACACTGCTCCATCCTGTACCTTGATGGTGACTGTAACGCCCGGTCCCTTCACACTCCTCTGTGGAACCCCTCCAATTCACGGCAAAATCTTCGCCAATAATTTCAGCACGCAAACGCTGATCGTCCCCCGCTACGTATTTCGAAAACTTACATTCAAACTTATCTACCTTGAACCCTCTCCAAACATTTGACTCTTCATAGCCATCTGACTCCCACGCGTACTGCATGCTTCCATTAGTCGCATAGTAGGCGCGCACCAACTCTCCCGGTTTAGTGCTCGGCTTGAACTCTACCCCTTTCAACTGTTCACGTTTGCCAAGCTCATGGACAAACAATTGCCTGAGAATCAGATCATTGGAAAGTACCAAGTTGCTCGTATACTCCCCCCCCTTGGGCAACAGGTACATCATGTCTTTATTGGGACCGTCCCCCGCCTTGTTCCCTTTCAGCGCGACGAATATCAAGACCAGCCCGTCTTCAAAGCCGTCGCTACCCCAGACATTTGCCTCGTCACCTGCCTGGGTGCGGATGATGAAAACCCCAGGCTGCAATGCATCCTCGTCGTTGAGCCTCAACTGGCTCAGAGGGTAGACCTTTTCTGATTCTTTGAAATTTTCGTCAATATAGTTTTGCAAGTGCTTCGCGAGAATCGCAGCCTGAATGTCATTATCAACACCATTAAAATAGCTCTGAAGCACGTTTTCCGCACTCATATCGAGTACGACTTCACCCGCCTTGCCCACGCCACCAGTAACCGCTTTGAGCTTAATATCCATCTGCAGCGTCGGCCCAACCAATCCATCAACCATTGCGACACGCATGATTTCTCGCCGAGTGGTGCCCGGCGGCTGTTCAGCCTCGATCATCTTCCCCGATACACTACGCAACTGCAAACGCGCCATCGAATCCTCAATCGAGGCATTGATGAATGACAACACTGGCGTAGTGACCTGCAGACTCTCGAGATAGTGATAAATCCTGCCAGCAACCGTTTCGACCTTATCGTCGATTAACGGCAGGTAAGACTCGTTAGCGTGAAAACGATCGATATAGTCTTGCTGCATTATCTGATTAGTCTTACCCCTGGCGAACGCCAGCACCGCATCCCAGCGAAAGGTCTGAGGCTTTTCCTTCATTTTTGTTATAAATTCTTCTACAGTTTGCTTTTTCATGGTACCTCCTGGTACTGAGCGGTCGCCACTCATTCGAGAATCTGGAAATCCAGCGATGGGAACAATGTTTCGGATACATCATCAAATCGTACGCTCACATTTACGTATAACAGTTGACCCACCTTCAGCTTTTTCAATTCAACCAGCGGCAGCGGTAGGGTAAACTCTATGTTCTCAATCTCTTCACTGCTTACCGGTCGCCCCGCACGCAGGTCAAGTGCATAAGCCGATCCATCTTCTTTAACCCCTACCAGTGCAATAGTCAGCGGTTGCCCTTCGGCTATGAACGTCCATCGCCGTAGCACCAACGTGGCATCCTTCTCGCCCAGAGACTTGATCGAAAGCCCCCCCGGCTTCACTTCTTCACATCTAATCAGCGGATAACTTGTTCGCGGCAACGGTTGTATACGCAACTCCAAGGCTGGAGAGTCCGAAGTACCGTCAACGCGATATCTCACCGGGAAGCGCTTGCTCGTGTCAGCGGCGTCGCGCCCCATGTTGGCACCCAAGGCAGTTGGTGGTACCCGAAATCGGCGAGGCTTGTCAGGTTCATGCTCAAGGACAATGCACTTTCCACGTACCGGATCACCGTCAGCATTCACACTGAGTTTCTCGCCTGGACGCAACTCAAACTCTTCCGGCACGTCGACAAACATCCCGAGCGTCACGTTAGCGGCTGGGATAACAGCACCGTCAGTTTCTGCTGCCGCACCCACCACATTAGGAAGTACCCATTTACGGGGTTTTTCCACCATCAACTGCAGTCGCTGGGATGTCACGCCGCGGCCTTTGCGGGCGATCTGATAAAAGAGGTTTACCTCAAGGTCAACACTGGCACGCAGCGAATCGGGCGGTATCACAAATTGCATCTCACTGCCTTCAACACTGCTGGCATCCAAGTGAATGCTCTGCACCTGAGTGCTATCGGCTTCGCCACTCCACCAGTACAACAGCGCGACATCTCCAGCCTTCACACCCGGTGCTTGCCGAATGCGAACGGTCAGACCTTGTGGAAAACGCCCAGGATCGAGTGGGCCACCGGCGTATCTGTCGATCGTTGGTGGGTCAAGTAGTGCCTCATCGTCCTTCCGGGCAGAGTAGTTATCACGTATCTCGAAATCTTGAGCCGAAGATCTCAATTCAACGGCTTGCCCCTCCAGCTTCAGCAGGTAGTAAAATTGCGCACGACCGCCAACGCGAAACTTATTCTTCGGCACCCTGAAACGCAGAACTTTTCCTACATCTTCCTTTTCCAAGACATACGTATATTTCGTCGGTACTGGCGGTATGAGATCATCGTCTTCGTCGCGGATTTCTGCACACAACGTTACGGTATCGCCCTCGCCCATGGTCTGATAGGGTGCGACCCAGATATTGGCACCACTACCATCCAGTTCGCTTACCGCAATAACTCGATTATGCGATTCAAGAATGAGTGGCACTGAGAGCGCCTGCTCAACGGATGGAAGCAAACCAATGTTGCAAAAAACCCGGAAGGACTCATTCTGCTCAGCGTCATTAATGTAATAAGAATAGTAGGCCGTCCCACCCAGCGCCTCGCTCAGAATGCGATTGCTGATCTTGATTAACTGCCCCTGCGGGTCAGGATCTCTGACCGGTATGATCTGCTCAATATCGTCAAATGGTTCCCCCGCAGGGCTGGCCCCCACCCATCTCACGTGGATTTCATCGCCATCCTTCATGCCGTCATACTTTATATAAGTATCAAGATCCTCCCCCCCCAGCCCCACGACATCCACTTCATGGTCGGCCGTCAAGCCGGGAATATTAGGCATTGGGAGCCGTTCTGCTCTCACAGGCCTACTGTTCGTCGTTTTCATTGCAACGCCCTAAGCGATAGTGATTTCGCCTGATTATTCAAGGCTTCCACTGGTTTGCCTACTGTCAGAAATGCTAGGTCAGCCACCTAGCAAAACTGTCAGGTGCCCACACCCTCTACATTCGTTAACCTTGCATCAGGCGCCCTTATCACCTGCAAGTACGTTATTTATATGCTGCGGCCCCTAGGGCACGCGCTTATCTATCAAAGGAGCACAACCCCATGGCATTCGGAATAAAAAATCCCTCACGGCACCTGCGCTGCGGGCTGTTATTTTCCTCCGTCTTCATCGTTTCAATGGGCATATTGACCCATACCAGCTCCGCCCTGGCTGCGGGGGAGGGAACAATTACGCTCAGAGGTAAAACAGGTGATGTGCTAGACCCAGAAAATGACAGCCGCGGTTCGTGTCAACTTTCTATTCCCAGTGTCGCCGCGGGGCGCACGATCCGATACCAGATCAATAGCCCCGCCTCCCCTTGCTACACGCTTCGAGTTGACACAATAGAAATCGAGAAGGCGCCTTCTGCAGTAAGCATCGTGTTAACCGATGATTATCACTGCTCGACCGAATTGGGCAGCGAACATCATGCTCGTCGCGACCCGGAGAGCAATAAAAATTTCTCCATCGAACTTAAAACAACGCTTGCTGGTTCAACGCTCGTCTCGGAAAGTCTCAGCGGACTCATGGCCTATAAAGGTAAGTTCGTCACCAACATGGACAACATGAACAATCGCAGCAAGGGTTTCAGAGTCGAGAACGCTTCCGCCACGGCCAATGATCGAATCAGCTACAACCTTTCCTGCGTGCAGGTCACCGTTTCAGAAGGCCCTAGCACCCCTGAAACGGTCGATGTCAAATTTACTACACCCTCAGACTGGATCGACGCCGGCAAAGAAAGCGAAAGCGAAGACTTCGATTGCCCTGAAGGCACCGTAATGGTGGGGCGCCAGCATCTGGGTAATGAGAATGCAAAAACTTATTACAAGTGCGCCAAACTTGGCAGCGATATAGTACAAGAAAAATCCACATGGACCGTCAAGTTCCCGGAATGTGGCTACCGACTAAAAGAGGACGACGACGACGATTTCACAACCTGCACCGACGCCTTGAATTACGACAAGAATAAACAAGAATATATTTATGCCTCCTGCAACCCAGATGAAGTCATGGTCGGGCGCTTCCATGAAGGCGATGAAAATCAATTATCGCAAATTCAATGCAGCAAACTTTACCAAGACAGCAATAAACCAGAAAACCGGTTACAGGTAATACCCTCCAGATGGCAGGGCCCCGTGGCGGAAAGCGAAAGCGATTACACCTGCCCTGACAACCAGGTGCTGATTGGTAGAGCTCACCGGTCAGACGAAAATGGCTATACCCAGTGGCAATGCGCGAGCCTGAAAGCTCCTAAGTCTGCCAATTAAGCCAATTAAGCCAATTAAGCCAATCGGTATACACAGGAGCCTATCATGACGCTTTCAGCGGCCCACTCCAACGCGTACAACAACCTCAGTTTTG
>NZ_JAFGYI010000572.1:0-216 GCF_017490905.1 Pseudomonas sp. 32_A
GAGGCCGAGCGAAGGGACTGCGGAGGGAGGTGACGGGCATGGATGCCCGTCAAGCGCTGAGGCCCCATGGATGGGGCCTGCAGCGCGTACTCCCGGGAGCTGGCCCGTAGCGAGGGAACCCCGGAGCAAAGCGCAGGGGCCGGATGATGGGAGCCGACGGTTTTTGGTTCCTTTTTGCCACGACAAAAAGGGACCCGCCGTAAGGGCGGAAAGGTG
>NZ_JAFGYI010000573.1:0-214 GCF_017490905.1 Pseudomonas sp. 32_A
GGAGCGGGTTTACCCGCGAAGCAGGCAACGCGGTGCATGGCACCGGCTTTGCCGGTGTTCGCGGGTGAACCCGCTCCCACATTGAACCGTGCAAACGTTCGAGGTTCTGGTCAGGGCAGTTGTTTCTAACGGCATGGCACAGGCCCAGGCCGGCTGCTATCCCTGTGGGAGCGGGTTTACCCGCGAAGCAGGCAACGCGGTGCATGGCACCGGC
>NZ_JAFGYI010000574.1:0-213 GCF_017490905.1 Pseudomonas sp. 32_A
TGTAAGCGCTGTGAGGCGTTGAGCTAACCAATACTAATTGCCCGTGAGGCTTGACCATATAACACCCAAGCAATTTGCTGACGCAGATTGCGGTGGTGAAGACGAAACGAACCGAAAGTTCGCACTGCTCACAAAAGCACCACAAATATCGCATATCCGAATTCGCTGGGCTGTCCATCTGGACATTCTGGCAACAGAATTTCTTGACGACCA
>NZ_JAFGYI010000575.1:0-213 GCF_017490905.1 Pseudomonas sp. 32_A
TTGGTGCATGTCTTCAGACAGGTGGGGCGGCAACAATGCCCACCTCGAAATCCCGTCATGCCAACAAGGCTGACAACCATGGCCTCACAGACATGGCCACGTTGCAACAAATGTGGGAGCGGGCTTGTCCCGCGAAGCGCCGCGCGGGCGGCGCTCGGTTTCACAAGCGCAGAAAGTGTCAAGGCGAACACCCGCGAAGCGCCGCGCGGGCGG
>NZ_JAFGYI010000074.1:0-8547 GCF_017490905.1 Pseudomonas sp. 32_A
CTGGTTTGGTCAGGATGGCATTGTGCGGCAGAAGGCGGGTGGGGTCATGTCCGGATGCGCAGGGTGATGCTCTGAATGAGACATTCGGGTTTGTCTGTGCCGGCCCTTTCGCGGCTAAAGCCGCTCCCACAGGGATCGCATACTCTTCAGGCTGGCGCGGTACCTGTAGGAGCGGCTTTAGCCGCGAAAGGGCCCGTACAGGCAATACAAAATCACGAACATGAGTAAACCTTGAGTTCATCTCAAATTTAATGAGTTTGTCTCAAGATGCCGGCGCCCGGAAAATCCCCCTCATTCATTTATGCATGCTGAGGGACAAGACATGGCACTGGCACACAACCTGGGCTTTCCGCGTATCGGCCGCGACCGCGAGCTGAAAAAGGCCCAGGAAGCCTACTGGAAGGGTGAACTCGACGAAGCCGGCCTGCGCGCGGTCGGCCGCGAGCTGCGTGCCCGCCACTGGCAGGTGCAGAAAGATGCCGGCATCGAACTGCTGCCGGTCGGCGACTTCGCCTGGTACGACCAGGTGCTCACCCACTCGCTGACCTTCGGTGTGATCCCGCAGCGTTTCCGCAGCCACGACGCTGCCAGGCCCACCCTGCAGACCCTGTTCGCCATGGCCCGTGGCGCCGTGGGTGACAGCTGCTGCGGTGGCGCGCACGCCCAGGAAATGACCAAGTGGTTCGACACCAACTACCACTACCTGGTCCCCGAATTCACTGCCGACCAGCAGTTTGCCCTGAGCTGGGAGCAGCTGTTCGAAGAAGTGGCAGAAGCCCAGGCCCTGGGCCACGCGGTCAAGCCGGTGGTAATCGGCCCGCTGACCTACCTGTGGCTGGGCAAGGCCAAGGGTGGCGATTTCGACAAGCTGGAGCTGCTCGACCGCCTGTTGCCGCTGTATGACCAGATCCTCAACCGCCTGGCTGCCCAAGGCGTGGAATGGGTGCAGATCGATGAGCCGATCCTGGCCCTGGACCTGCCTCAGGATTGGAAGAATGCCTACGAGCGCGTCTACAACATCCTTCAGCGGGCGCCACTGAAGAAGCTGATCGCCACCTACTTCGGCGGCCTGGAAGACAACCTGGGCCTGGCCGCCAACCTGCCGGTCGATGGCCTGCATATCGACCTGGTGCGGGCGCCCGAGCAGTACCCGACCATTCTCGACCGCCTGCCGGCCTACAAGGTGCTGTCGCTTGGCCTGGTCAACGGCCGCAACGTCTGGCGCTGCGATCTGGAAAAGGCGCTGGAGGTATTGCGCCATGCCCATGAGCGCCTGGGGGAACGGCTGTGGGTGGCGCCGTCCTGTTCGCTGTTGCACAGCCCGGTGGACCTGGACCGCGAAGACCAGCTCGATGCCGAACTGCATAGCTGGCTGGCCTTCGCCGTGCAGAAGTGCCAGGAAGTGGCGCTGCTGGCCAAGGCCATCAATGCCCCAAAAGCCGACGACGTGGCCGCCGCATTGGCCCTGAGCCAGGCCGTGCAGGCCAGCCGCGCCGCTTCGCCGCGTATTCACAAGCCGGCCGTGCAGGCCCGCCTGGCGGCCATCAAGCCCGCTGACAGCCAGCGTCGGTCGGCGTTTGCCCAACGTATCGCCAAGCAACGTGCGGGGCTCGACCTTCCGGCGTTCCCGACCACCACCATCGGTTCGTTCCCGCAGACCTCGGCGATCCGCCTGGCACGCCAGGCCTACAGGCAGGGCAAGCTAACCGAGGCCGATTACGCCGAGGCCATGCACAGCGAGAACCGCCATGCGGTGAAAATCCAGGAAGACCTGGGCCTGGATGTACTGGTGCACGGCGAGGCCGAGCGCAACGACATGGTCGAGTACTTCGCCGAGCAGATCGATGGCTATGCGTTCACCCGCTTCGGCTGGGTGCAGAGTTACGGTTCGCGTTGTGTGAAGCCTGCGGTGATCGTTGGCGACCTGAGCCGGACGAAGGCCATGACCGTGGAATGGATCACCTATGCCCAGGGCCTGACCAGCAAGGTGATGAAGGGCATGCTGACCGGCCCGGTGACCATGCTGATGTGGTCGTTCCCGCGTGAAGACGTGAGCCGCGAGGTGCAGGCGCGCCAACTGGCGCTGGCGATCCGCGACGAAGTGGTCGACCTGGAAGCAGCGGGTATCAGGATCGTGCAGATCGACGAAGCGGCATTCCGTGAAGGCCTGCCGCTGCGCCACGGCGCCTGGGCCCATTACCTGGAGTGGGCCACCGAGGCCTTCCGCCTGGCTGCCTCGGGGGTGCGTGACGAAACCCAGATTCACACCCACATGTGCTACAGCGAGTTCAACGACGTGATCGAGTCGATCGCCGCGATGGATGCCGACGTGATCACCATCGAGACCTCGCGGTCGGACATGGAGCTGCTGGCTGCCTTCGAGCGGTTCGCCTATCCCAACGAGATCGGCCCGGGTGTGTATGACATTCATTCGCCACGCGTGCCGACCCGTGAGGAAATGGTCAAGCTGCTGCGCAAGGCTGCCCAGCGTATCCCGGCCGAGCGCTTGTGGGTCAACCCGGATTGCGGGCTGAAGACCCGTGGCTGGCCGGAGACCGAGGCAGCGCTGATCAATATGGTTGCCGCTGCTCGCGAGTTGCGCGCTACCGCCTGATTATTCGCCGCCTGTACCGCGGCCTATTCGCGGGTAAACCCGCTCCCACAGGTACCGTGCACAACTTGAATGCAGTGGTGCTGCTGTGGGAGCGGGTTTACCCGCGAAGAGGCCGGCACAGACACTAAAAACCCCCTAGAATGCCGGCTCCGATTCAAATCGACAGGGAGTGATGCGATGAGAGTTCTGGTAGTCGGCGCCAGCAAAGGCCTGGGCAAGGCCTTCATGGAAGGGCTGGGAAAACCGGGCGATACAGTGATTGGTGTGTCGCGCGCCAAACCTGCTGCAATGAACATCGGCAAGGGCATCGAAACCCGCTGGATCGAAGCCGACCTCGGCCAGCCGGTTACGGCCGTCGAGGCCATCGCCCGGGCACTGGCCGATGGCGGGGTGGACACTCTGATCTACAACCTCGGCTTGTGGGAGGCCGAGGCCTTCGAAGCGCACTACAGCTTCCTCGCCGACCGCGATGCGCAATTGCAGCGCATGGTCGACTGCAACATCACGGCAACCATCCTGCTGATCAAGCGCCTGCTGCCGTTGCTGCTGGAAAGCGAAAAACCACGGATCATCCTTACCGGTTCCACATCGGGCCTGCCCCAGAGCGGTCGCCCGGAAGTCACCTTCGCCGCTTCCAAGTTCGCCCTGCGCGGCATTGCCGAGGCCTTGCGTGAAGGTTATCGGGGGCAGGGGCTTGGGGTGACGTGCCTGAACCTGGGCTACCTGAATACCGAGGATGGTCTGGAGGTGCCGTTGGCCGAGGCTGCAGTGCGGGGGGAAGGAGGGCTGATACCGCTGCACGATGTGGTGCTGATGGTGCGCACGCTGCTGGAGTTGTCGGCGGCGAGTTATGTGCGCGAGCTGACTCTGCCGGCTATTGCCGATGAGCGGTTCTGATATCTGAGGTTTCTTTGCAAGCAGGCCCGGCTTTTCGCAGGCTTGCCCGCTCCCCATAGTTGCAGCACAAATTTCAAGGTGTGTGCAGTACTTGTGGGAGCGGGCAAGCCCGCGAAGAGGCCGGGCCTGCTTAAATCAATCGCTGATTCAACGCTCGATGGCCAAGGCCACCCCTTGTCCGCCACCGATGCACAGGGTCGCCAGGCCTTTCCTGGCATCCCGCTTGATCATTTCGTGCAGCAGGGTCACCAGCACCCGGCAGCCGGAAGCACCAATCGGATGGCCCAAGGCAATCGCCCCGCCATTCACGTTCACCCGCGCAGCATCCCATTCCAGCGCCTTGCCCACCGCCAGCGCCTGCGCGGCAAAGGCTTCGTTGGCTTCGATCAGGTCCAGCTCGGCCAATTGCCAGCCGGCCTTGTCCAGGCAGCGCTGGGTGGCCGAAACCGGGCCTATGCCCATGATCGCCGGGTCTACACCGGCACTGGCATAAGCCGCGATCCTGGCCAGAACCGGCAGGCCCAGGGCCTCGGCCTTGGCAGCGCTCATCAGCAGCACGGCGGCGGCGCCGTCATTCAGGCTCGAGGCGTTGCCGGCGGTGACACTGCCATCCTTCTTGAACGCCGGGCGCAGTTTGCCCAGGGATTCGGCGGTGGTATCCGGGCGTGGCTGCTCGTCCCGCGCGAACACCTTGGGCTCGCCCTTTTTCTGCGGCAGCACGATCGGGGTGATTTCATCATCGAAGCGGCCGGCCTCCATGGCCGCCACGGCCTTGCGCTGCGACTCGGCGGCAAAGGCATCCTGCTGCTCACGGCTGAGAGCGTACTGATCTACCAGGTTTTCGGCAGTGATACCCATGTGGTAGTCGTTGAAGGCATCCCACAGGCCGTCGGTGATCATGCTGTCGATCAGCTGGCCATGGCCCATGCGCTGGCCGGTACGGGCCGAAGGCATCACGTAGGGGGCAAGGCTCATGTTCTCCTGGCCGCCGGCGATTACCACCTCGGCGTCACCGCAGCGGATGGCCTGAGTGGCCAGGTGCAGGGCCTTCAGGCCCGAGCCGCAGACCTTGTTCAGGGTCATTGCCGGCACGCTGAAGGGCAGGCCGGCCTTGATCGCGGCCTGGCGTGCAGGGTTCTGCCCGGCGCCGGCGGTCAGTACCTGGCCCAGGATGACTTCGTCGACCTGCGCCGGGGCCAGCCCGGTCTGCTCCAGCAGGCGCTTGATCACGGCGGCACCGAGGTCTACTGCAGGTACGGTGGCCAAGGCGCCCTGGAAGCTGCCGATGGCGGTACGGGTTGCGGCGACGATGACCACGTCGTTCATGTTGTTGTTCTCCGTGCGATGGGCGTAATGCCTCAAGCATCGGTGGCTTTGGCTCATTTGTTAAGTTTGTTTTTCTTTGCGATTGATGTGGAAAACAAATGAATGGGCGTAAAGCGGCCGGCAGAACTATGCTGATGGATGCGCTACTACACTCATCTGGATGGGAGCACATGCCCATGCGTACATTGATCGCGCTGACCCTTTTGATTGGCAGCAGCACTGCATTAGCCGCCACCGAATGCACCACCGCCGACAAAAGCACCTGGCAGGATCAGGAAAAATTCCAGGCGCAGCTCAAGGAGCAGGGCTACAAGATCAACAAGTTCAAGGTCACCAAGGGTAACTGCTACGAGATCTACGGTTTCGACAAGGATGGCAAGAAGGTCGAGATCTACCATGACCCAGTGACGGGCAAGGCAGTCAAGACCGAGTACCACGATTGAACAGCGACGGCACGGTGCAGCTGTGGGACCCCCTACTGCGGCTGTGCCACTGGTCGATCGCCGTGGTGTTCTTCGCCAATTACTTCTTCAACGAAGAAGGTGACGACTGGCACCAGTGGCTGGGTTACTACGCACTCGCCGTTGTGGTGGTGCGTGTGATCTGGGGCTTTGTCGGGCCACGCAGCGCGCGCTGGGCCGATTTCTGGCCAACCCCGGCAAGCCTGCTCGGGCATGCTCGGGCGTTGCTGCATGGGGAGCTTGACCATCACATGGGGCATTCGCCCATTGGCGCGCTGGTGATGGTGCTGATGCTGACCTGCATCGCCGGTCTTGGCCTTACCGGGTGGGCGTCGGAGGAGGTGGACGCGCTGTTCGGCGTCGATTGGCCGATGGACCTGCACAGCTGGCTGGCCAATGCGCTGCTGGCGCTGGTTTGCGTGCATGTGCTGGCGGCCATCTACGAGAGCGTGCGCATGCGGGAAAACCTGCCTTGGTCGATGATCACAGGGCGCCGTCGGCACCGCGATTGACTGTGGCGGCCTCTTCGCGGGCTTGCCCGCTCCCACAGGTATTGCGCAGCCCTCAGGCTTTGCGCCGTCCCTGTGGGAGCGGGCGAGCCCGCGAAGAGGCCGCCACAGGAAAACCTCGGTTTTGAATCCCTCTGATCACCCCGTAATATGTGTCGGATAACCTGCAGGGGTAGTCTCACCCTCTGATCAACCGGAATCGCCCATGGCGGCGCTTCCCCCGGCATAAACCTGACGAGGTACAGACATTGGCCATCATTCATCCTAAGGTCCGCGGTTTCATCTGCACCACGACTCACCCGAAGGGCTGCGAGCTCAACGTCCGTGACCAGATCGAAGCCACCCGCAAACTGGGCGTGCGCGAGGATGGCCCGAAGAAGGTCCTGGTCATCGGTGCTTCCAGCGGCTACGGCCTGGCAGCACGCATCACCGCGGCGTTCGGCTTCAAGGCCGACACCCTGGGCGTGTTCTTCGAAAAACCAGGCACCGAGACCAAGGCCGGCACCGCTGGCTGGTACAACGCTGCAGCCTTCGACAAGTTCGCCAAGGCCGAAGGCCTGTACAGCAAGTCGATCAATGGTGACGCTTTCTCCGACGAGGCCCGTGCCAAGGTCATCGAGCTGATCAAGAACGAAATGGGCGGCAAGGTCGACCTGGTCATCTACTCGCTGGCCTCGCCAGTGCGCAAGCTGCCGCAAACCGGTGAACTGGTGCGTTCGGCCCTGAAGCCGATCGGCCAGCCATACAAGTCGACCGCCATCGACACCAACAAGGACAGCATCATCGAGGCCAGCATCGAGCCGGCTACCGAGCAGGAAATCGCCGACACCGTCACCGTCATGGGTGGCCAGGACTGGCAGCTGTGGATCGACGCCCTGGCGGGTGCCAACGTGCTGGCCGAAGGCGCCCGCACCGTGGCCTTCAGCTACATTGGCAGCGACATCACCTGGCCGATCTACTGGCACGGTGCGCTGGGCCAGGCCAAGCAGGACCTGGACGAAACCGCCCTGCGCCTGGACGAGAAACTGGCCGGTGAAGTCAAGGGCGGCGCCAACGTGGCGGTGCTGAAGTCGGTGGTTACCCAGGCCAGTTCGGCCATCCCGGTGATGCCGCTGTACCTGTCGATGGTGTTCAAGATCATGCAGGAGAAGGGTGTTCACGAAGGCACCCAGGACCAGCTGGACCGCATGTATCGCGACCGCATGTACCGTGCCGACGGCGCGCCGGCCGAGGTCGACGAGAAGGGCCGCCTGCGTCTGGACGACTGGGAACTGCGTGATGACGTGCAGGACGCCTGCAAGGCGCTGTGGCCACAGGTGACCACCGAGAACCTGTTCGAGCTGACCGACTATGCCGGTTACAAGAAGCAGTTCCTAAACCTGTTTGGCTTCGAGCGCGCTGACGTCAACTACGACGAAGACGTGGCTACCGATGTGAAGTTCGACTGCGTCGAGCTGTAATCGCTGTCGGCCTGTACCGGCCTCTTCGCGGGTAAACCCGCTCCCACAGGGATCTCACCAAGCCTGAAGGCAGTGAGGACCTTGTGGGAGCGGGCAAGCCCGCGAAGAGGCCGGTACAGGCTATGAAAACTTTGCTAGCTTTGGCGCACAACAACAGGGAATGTGCCATGAGCAGCCTCACCCAGCCCGCCACCGCCTTTCGCCACACCGCAGCCGACGGCTACAGCCTCGGCGGCTTCCGCTGGCGCCACGCCCGACCTGACCCCCAGCGCCCGCTGGTGATCATCAACGCTGCCACTTCGGTACGCTGCCGCTACTACTCGCGTTTCGCCGACTACCTGTTTGCCCAAGGCTGCGATGTGCTGACCTACGACTACCGTGGCATCGGCGAATCCCGCCCGGCCTCGCTGCGCGGCTTCCAGGCATCCTGGAGCGACTGGGGCCGGCTGGATTTCGAAGCCATGCTGGTGCATGCCGCAGAACATTTCCCCGGCCAGCCGGTGGATGTGGTGGGGCACAGTTTTGGCGGCTGCGCAGTGGGGCTGGCACCGTCGGCGAGCAAGGTTCGCCGGGTGGTGATGGTTGGCGCACAATTCGCCTACTGGCGCGATTACGCGGCTGGCCAGCGCTGGCAGCTGTTCGGCAAGTGGCATGTGGTAATGCCGCTGCTCACCCGGGTGTTCGGTTATTTTCCCGGCAAGCGCCTGGGTTGGCTGGAGGACACGCCATCCGGCGTGGTGCACGACTGGACCACCCGTACCCCGCGCTATGAGCACCGACCCAGCGGGCGTGCACTGGAGGCACTACCGTTCGCCCAGGTGCGGGCGGCGACGCTGGCCATCAGCCTGACCGATGACCCCTTTGGTACCGTGGCGGCGACCGAGCGTTTGCTGGGCTATCTGCAGGGCGCCGAACGTAAGCACCTGCGCATTGCGCCTGTGGATATCTCGGTCGATGAAATTGGCCACTTCGCGTTCTTCCATGACCGGTTTCGCGAAAGTTTGTGGCCGGTGGCGTTGCAGTGGTTGCGGCAGGGGGGATTGGCGGGTGAGGTGCCGGGAACCATCATCAGCTGAGGTTGGTTTCGAAATTTTGGGGCCGCTCTGCGGCCCTATCGCGACACAAGGCCGCTCCTACAAGGGAACGCGGTCTTCTGTAGATACCGTCTTGACCCTCACCCCGCAAGAGCGATTTGAGGGTCAAACGGTTTGCCGGATTTCACTACGCCATACACCAGGTGCAAAAGCTTACGCATAGCAGCGCAGACTATCTGCTTGTAG
>NZ_JAFGYI010000075.1:0-7817 GCF_017490905.1 Pseudomonas sp. 32_A
ATGAACTGCGCGGGATGGAAAAGCCGTCGGACCATGCGCCGATCTGGCTGGAATTAAGCTGAGTTTAGCGGTGAAGCCACAAGGCGCATGCCTTGGATCTTGTATTGCCTGTGAGATCGGGCGCCGCGCTGACCAGAGCAAAGTTGTAGGCCCCATGCGACCAATACCGTGCCTCCAGCTGGCCATCCACGCGATGCCCGTCCGGCATGCGCCGATACTGATCACCTGGTGAGCGCAGGAACAGGCTGATGCGCTGGCCCTTGCCATCCTCGAACACCAGCAACGCCGCCGGCCCCTGCTCATTGCTTAGCAGGCGCGCGCCCACTGGCTTGAAGCCGTAGCCCGCCAGGTCCGGCAACTGGCCCACGCGGCTGAAATGGCGCCCCAGCCAGTCACGCAACTGGCCCGGGTCGCTGGCCTGGATATCCAGTGCCTGGCTGCCGGCAAACAAGCGATGTGCCTGGACGGCATCTGCCATCGGCAGGTCGCCACGCGCCAAGGTCGCGTCGCGTACCTGCCAACCACCCAGGCCACCCACCCCCAACGCCAGCAACAACACCGCAGCCGTGGCCCAGCGGCGCTGGCGGCGTTGGCGCAATTGCCGACGCAACTGCCGAAGGTCCAGCTGCACAGCCCCGGGCACTTCGCCAAGCCCGGCCAACGCTGTACGCAGGCGGCGGGCGTCGGCACGCCAGCCCTCGACCTTGGCCGCAGCCTGCGGGTTGGCCGCCAGCCAGGCCTGCACCTCGGCCCGGCGTACAGACTCCAGGCGTTCGTCGACGTAAGCGTGCAGTTCGTCTTCACTGGGGATCAGGCGCGTCATTTCAGTCTCCGCAAGGCCGGGGGCTGGGGGCTGCCCTCGGTCAGTTCGCGCAAGGCATTGCGGGCGCGCGACAGGCGCGACATCACAGTGCCGATAGGGATGCCCAAGGTCTGGGCGGCCTCCTTGTAGCTCAAGCCTTCGATGCTGACCAGCAACAACAACGCACGCTGTTCTGCCGTGAGCCGGGCGAAAGCCTGCAGGTCGGCCTGGGCCAGGACGATGGCCTCGAGGTTGCCGCCGACCGGTTCGTCGTCGCGCTCACCGCGGCCGAACCAGGACAGCCAGCGCGCGTGCAGGCGCTCGCGACGCTTTCCGTCGAGGAACAGCCGATAAAGGATGGTGAACAGCCAGGCCCGCAGGGCATCGGCGTCGCGTTGCTGGTCGCGCCGGCTCAAGGCCCGCTCGACCGTGGCCTGCACCAGGTCGTCGGCGCTGCCCGGCTCGCGGGTCAGCCACACGGCAAAGCGGCGCAGGCGGGCCAGCAGCTCGCGCCACTGGTGGTCGTCCAGATCATGCATGGCAAAGTCCCGGCGTCTGGGGTTGTCAGTGTAAGAGGCAGACGCCTGTGAAGAAAATCTATTCCCGGCGAAGGAATAAGTTTTTCCCTGCGCCGTCGTACCGGCACCTTCACTGAACCGGACGATGACCATGAACTCACCCCTGCACGGCCCGGCCAAGGCCCTGCGCCTGGCCGCCATCGGCGCCGTGATGCTGGCCGCGGGCGGCGCCTTTGCCTATGCCGCCGGCTGGCTTGGCGAAACCCGCCTGACCCCACAACGCATCATCGACACCTTCGAAGCCCAGGCCGGGCATTACCCGGGTTACCGCAAGAACCACGCCAAGGGCCTGTGCGTCAGCGGCTACTTCCAGCCCAGCGGGCAGGCCGCCAGCCTGTCCACGGCGCGGGCGTTCAGCCAGCCGCGGGTGCCAGTGATCGGCCGCTTCGCCATCGGCGGTGCCAACCCGTTCGCGCCGGATACCGGCATACCGGTACGCAGCCTGGCCATCGAGCTGAGCACCGACGACGGGCAGGTCTGGCGTACCGGCATGAACAACCCGCCGGTGCTGGCGGTAAGCACGCCACAAGCCTTCTATGAGCAAGTGCTGGCGGGGGCGCCAGACCCGGCCACCGGCAAACCGGACCCGAGCAAACTGCAGGCGTTTTTCGCCGCCCACCCGGAGAGCGCGGCGTTTCGCCAATGGGCGGCGGCTTACAAGCCCAGCAACAGCTTCGCCAGCACGCAGTACCACAGCATCAACGCCTTCCGGCTGATCGACGCAAGCGGCGCGGACCACCCCGTGCGCTGGCAACTGGAGCCGCAAACAGCGTTTGTCGCCTTGCCTGCCCAGGTCGATGACAAACAGTTCCTGCAGCACGATCTGCAGCAACGCCTGGCCCAAGGCCCGCTGCGCTGGACCCTGCGCCTGGTGCTGGCGGAACCTGGCGATGCCGTGGACGACCCTGCCAGCCCCTGGCCTGCCGACCGGCGCAGCGTGAACGCCGGCACGCTGGTGCTGGAGCAGGTCGATGGCCCCGAGCAGGGGGCCTGCCGCGACCTCAACTTCGACCCGCTGATCTTGCCCCGAGGCATCCAGCCCTCCGCCGACCCGATCCTTGCCGCCCGTTCGGCCGCCTACTCGGAATCCTTCAACCGCCGCAGCCGCGAATCGCTCGGCACCGGAGCCCACCCATGAAAACCGACGCCTTCCACCCCCTCGCCCGCCTGTTGCACTGGCTGATGGCCGTGCTGATCCTGGCGATGTTGTTCATTGGTGTGAGCATGGTCGCCGACCTTTCGCCGCGACATCCCGTGCTGATCGGGTTGCACAAGGCAACTGGCCTGGCCTTGTTGGTACTGGTGCTGCTGCGCATCGGCGTACGCCTGGCCCTCCCCCACCCGGCCCTGCCGCGCGACCTGCCTGTAGCGCAACGCTGGGCTGCCAGGGCCTCGCATCTGGCGCTCTACGGCCTGATGCTTGCCATGCCGCTGCTGGGCTGGGCCATGCTGTCGGCTGGTGGCTACCCGCGCCCGCTGGGCTTGCCGGCGATCGCGCCTCATGACCTGCAGCTGTACGCCGTGCTGCGCCAGGCCCATGGTTGGGCCGGCTACCTGCTGTTCGCCACGGTGCTGGTGCATGTGGGCGCGGCGTTGATGCACGCGTGGGTGCGCCGCGATGGCGTGTTGCGTAGCATGTGGCCTGGCCCACTGCGCCGTAGCGAATGACGCTCGGCAGCTCAGGGTGTCGACAATCGATAACAATTCCTAACAAGATCGGCTTTCTATTCGCCGTACCACCCTGGACTGCCCTATGAATGTCGCAAAGGATCCTGCCGCACTCGCACCCGCCAGTACCCTGGACTTGCGCCCCCTGCTGCTGGCCAACATGGCCTGTACCATGTCGATGATGGCCTTCGTCGCCCTGATCGGCCCGATCGCCCGCCAGCTCGGCATGGCCACCTGGCAAGCCGGTGCCGCCGTGACCGTGGCGGGCGTGATCTGGGTGCTGCTGGCCCGGCCCTGGGGGCGTGCCGCAGACCGGCTGGGCCGACGGCGCATCCTGCTGCTGGGCAGCGCCGGCTTCACCCTGGCCTACTGGCTGCTGTGCCTGTTTGTCGAAGGTGCGCTGCGCTGGCTACCGGGGGCGACCCTGGCCTTCATCGGCCTGATGGTCGCGCGCGGTTGTATTGGTGCCTTCTATGCTGCTATCCCGGTAGGCTGCAATGCGCTGATCGCCGACCATGTCGAACCGCAACGACGGGCCCGGGCCATGGCCTCGCTGGGTGCGGCCAACGCCGTCGGCCTGGTGGTGGGGCCGGCGCTGGCGGCGCTGCTGGCGCGCCATAGCCTGAGCCTGCCGTTCCATATCATGTCGCTGCTGCCGGCCAGTGCCTTCCTGGTGCTGCTGTTCACCCTCAAGCCGCAGGCGCTGTCGCACAGCCATGCGCCCAGCCCGGTGCGGCTGAACGACCCACGCTTGCGCCGGCCCTTGCTGGTGGCGTTCAGCGCAATGCTCAGCGTCACGGTATCGCAGATCATTGTCGGTTTCTTTGCCCTCGACCGCCTGCACCTGGGCCCTGCCGAGGCAGCCCAGGCCGCCGGCATCGCGCTGACCACGGTAGGTGTGGCGCTGATCCTGGCGCAGGTGCTGCTGCGCCAACTGGAATGGCCGCCGTTGAAGATGATCCGGGTCGGCGCCACGGTTTCGGCCCTGGGTTTTGCCTGTGGCTCGCTGGCGACCACAGCCCCCTGGCTGTGGGCTTGCTATTTCATCGCGGCGGCTGGCATGGGCTTTGTCTTCCCGGCGTTTTCGGCGTTGGCGGCCAATGCCATGCACGCCTCCGAGCAAGGCGCCACGGCCGGCTCCATCGGTGCTGCCCAAGGCATGGGCGCAGTGATCGGGCCGCTGGCCGGCACCCTGGCATATGCGGTCGATCCACGCTTGCCATTCCTGGCAGTGGCGGCGCTGTTGCTGTTGGTCGGGTCATGGCCGATGCCGCGCGATCAGCGGGCCTGACAAGCACAGCGCGCAAGCGTGCAGAGTGTGTTTTAATGCGCATCGCTCATTATTATTGACACCTCTGATTACAAGGCGGCTATGGACACGGGGACGCGACTCAAACTGGTGCGTGAACGCAACAACCTCTCCCAACGGGAACTGGCCCGCCGCAGTGGGCTGACCAATTCGACGATCTCGCAGATCGAGCAGAATCGCGTCAGCCCTTCGGTCAGCTCCCTGAAAAAACTGCTCGAAGGCATTCCGATGAGCCTGGCGGAGTTTTTCAGTTTCGACGAACCGGTGCGCGAAGAGCGTTACGTGTTCCGTGGCGGCGAACAGCCAGACCTGGGCCGCAACGGCCTGCGCATGCTGCTGGTCGGCGCCAGTGTCGAAGGCCGGCAGATGCGCATGCTGCGTGAACTGTATGCACCGGGCGCCGATTCGGGCGAACCGATCGTGCATGCCGAGGGTGAAGAGTGTGGCCTGGTCACCCGCGGCACCGTCGAATTGTGGGTCGATGGCCAGGTGAGCGTGCTCAACTCGGGCGACGGGTACTACATCCCCACTACCCTGCCGCACAGCTTCAAGAATATCGGCCCGGACGAGGCCGAGATCATCAGCGCCAACACCCCGGCGAATTTCTGATTGCCTGATTAGCGGTGGATGGCACCGGCTTTGCCGGTGTTCGCGGCTGAAGCCGCTCCCACAGGGAAAGCGCCAACTCTGTGGGAGGGGGCATTCAGATAGCGCTGTCGGCGCCCTGAAGCAGGGCCTCTTCGACAAAGTCCAGGCGGTCCTGGCCGAAGAACATCTGGCCACCGACAAAGCAGGTCGGCGCACCAAACACCCCGCGCCCCACGGCCTCTTCGGTCGCGTGCCTGAGCGCAGCCTTCACCTCCTCATCAGCCGCCAGTACGCGAAATGCCTGCGGGTCGAAGCCGTCCTGGCTGAGCGTATCGTCGAGGACTGCGCTGTCGCCCAGGTTGCGGCGCTGCGCAAACAGCCCCTTGAACAGCACCGCCAGCAACGCCTCGAACCGCTCCGGCGAACGCAACTGGGTGCCCACTGCCCCGCGCATCAGGGTCAAGGTATTGACCGGGAAACCCAACGGCAACCCGAACGGTACCCCGTAGCGCTCGGCGAAGCGCGCCAGGTCGGTGAACATGTAACGGCCCTTGGCCGGGATCATCACCGGCGAAGCATTGCCGGTAGCCTGGAAAACCCCGCCCAGCAACATCGGCCGGTAGCGCAGCGTGGCACCCTGGCGGGCACACAGCCCAGGCAATTGAGTCCAGGCCAGATAGCTGGCCGGGCTGCCCAGGTCAAAATAGAAGTCGACAGTCTTGTGCATGGTTACGGTCCTTGCTCGGGGAAAGGGGCTTACCAACGTTCCATCCAGGGGCGCAGGTCCAGCTCGAAGGTCCAGGCGTCGCGGGGCTGGGCATGCAGGAACCAGTAGCTGTCGGCGATGTGCGCCGGGTCGAGGATGCCATCCTGGCCCTTGAGGGCGTAGCGCTCGGGGAAAGTGTCACGGATGAAGGCGGTGTCGATGGCACCATCAACCACCACGTGAGCCACATGGATGTTCCGCGGCCCCAGCTCGCGCGCCATGCTCTGGGCCAGGGCGCGCAAGGCATGCTTGGCCCCGGCGAATGCCGCAAAGCCCGCCGCGCCACGGGTGCCAGCGGTGGCGCCGGTAAACAGGATGGTGCCGCGCTCGCGCTGGACCATGCGCCGGGCCACCGCCTGCGCGGTAAGGAAGCCGGCAAAACAGGCCATCTCCCAGATCTTGAAGTACTTGCGCGGGGTTTCCTCGAGAATGCTGCAGGGCACATTGGCACCGATATTGAACACGAAGGCGTCGATCGGGCCGATATCACGCTCGATGGTTTCGACCAGCGCCGCCACCTCCTCCTCCTTGCGCGCATCGGAGCCGAAACCGTGGGCCTGCCCACCAGCAGCGCGAATTTCGTCCAACAGCGGCTGCAACTTGTCTACCTGGCGCCGGGTAACACAGGCAATGTAGCCCTCGCGAGCAAAGCGCTTGGCGATTTCGCCGCCGGTAGCATCCCCCGCGCCTATCACAAGCACCACTTTTTGTTGTTCCGCCATGCCTGTCTCCATTGATGAATGATCGTTTAGTAAACGAACGCTATGTTATGATCGCTGCCACCGTCAAGCCCGCCTGCAGAGGCAAGTGAATGCGCTACACCAACGAACACAAGCAGCAAACCCGCGAGCGGCTGCTGGCCAGCAGTGGCGCGCTGGCCAAACGCGGGGGTTTTTCCAGCACCGGCGTGGCCGGGCTGATGAAGGCGATCGGCCTGACCGGCGGCGCGTTCTACAACCACTTCCCGTCCAAGGACGACCTGTTCACCGAGGTTGTGCGGCAAGAATTGTGCAACAGTCCGCTGGCGCGCCTGGCCAACCAGGGCGCAAGCCGCGAACGCCTGGGCCGTTGCCTGCAGCAGTACCTGAGCCTGGCCCACCTGCACAATGCCGAGGGTGGCTGCCCGCTGCCGCCATTGGGGGTGGAAATTGCCCGGGCTGAAGCACCCGTGCGTGAAGTGGCCGAGCATTGGCTGGTGGAACTGCACCAGGCCTGGAGCGCGACCCTGGAGGATGACGAGTTGGCCTGGGTGCTGATCAGCCAGTGCGTCGGCGCCTTGCTGGTCGGGCGCATGCTGGCCACGGAAAGCGTGCAGTCGCAGGTACTGGCCGCCAGCCGCCACTTTGTCGAGAAGGCCCTGCATGAAGCGGATTAGTCTACTGCTGGGGCTACTGTCGAGCCTGCCTGCACTCGCCGAACAAGCCTGCCCGCCAGGGCAGTACCAGGTATGCCTGATGGGGTGTTTCTGTGCCCCCATCGACCCCGGGCAGGCCGGGCAGATTTTCAAGGATGTGGAAGTACTGGCTTCCTCCAGCCTGACATACGCATTGCATCAGGCCCGCGACGAAGCCGTCGCCAGCGGCGTCGAGCCGATCCCGTTGCATATCCGTGCGCAACTCGAACCCTGGTATGACTTTGCCGTACTCGACGCGGCGCGCTTCCGCGTGGGCGACGAACAGCAAATGAGCGCGGCCAACGCGCTGCTGCAGAACCCAGATGTGAACGCCGTGACGCTGATCGACACGATCATCTTCCGCCGCCCCGCCGACGCCGAGGACAACGTGGCCTTGTGGGCACACGAGCTCAAGCATGTGCAGCAGTATCAGCAGCTGGGCGTGGAAGAGTTCGCCCGGCGCTACACGCGCAACTACGACGACCTCGAAGCGCCGGCCTACAAGATCGAGGCCGAAGTAGGCAAGGCGCTGCGCGAGCGTGGTTCGGTGCAGGCCAGATAATTCCTTGTCATTGCGCGGTCACAGTGTAGATACTCTGTTGGCGGTCAAGCTTTTCTGAGGTGTTCAGAGCTGAAAAGCTTGGCCGTATCAAATGGCTCATTCCCGCGCATGCATGCCCAGATGCCTGTCAGGTACTTGCGCATGACCGCAG
>NZ_JAFGYI010000076.1:0-7089 GCF_017490905.1 Pseudomonas sp. 32_A
CATACACCGCGTCGCATTCTTCGCGGGCACGCCCGCTCCCACAGGATCACCACAGCCTTCAACGCAGCCACAGTACCTGTGGGAGCGGGTTTACCCGCGAACACCGGCACAGCCGGTGTCATACACCGCGTCGCATTCTTCGCGGGCACGCCCGCTCCCACAGGATCACCACAGCCTTCAACGCAGCCACAGTACCTGTGGGAGCGGGTTTACCCGCGAACACCGGCACAGCCGGTGTCATACACCGCGTCGCATTCTTCGCGGGCACGCCCGCTCCCACAGGATCACCACAGCCTTCAACGCAGCCACAGTACCTGTGGGAGCGGGTTTACCCGCGAACACCGGCACAGCCGGTGCCAGCCACCGTGCTGGATTCTTCGCGGGCACGCCCGCCCCCACAGGGGCGTTGGCCTATCTGTGAACCGCATTCGTTTCCGGGCAAATCCAATGACTCGGGAAAACCGCCAGGCCTGGCCTGGCGGGAGTCACCTGACCGGGCTGGCGTCAGGCCAGCGCCTCGCGGCTGTGCTGGCCGTCGACCAGGCGTTGCAGGCCCAGCGGGTTGGCGTTTTTCAGGGCATCAGGCAGCAGCGCGTCCGGATAGTCCTGGTAGCACACCGGGCGCAAGAAGCGGTCGATGGCCAAGGTGCCGACCGAGGTGCCACGAGCATCGGATGTGGCCGGGTACGGCCCGCCATGCACCATCGCATCGCACACTTCAACGCCGGTCGGGTAGCCGTTGACCAACAGTCGCCCGGCCTTGCGCTGCAGCACCGGCACCAGCGCGGCAAAACGCTGGAAGTCTTCCGGTTCGGCAATCAGGGTTGCGGTCAGTTGCCCATGCAGGGCTTGCACGGCGCGGCGCAGTTCGGCTTCGTCGGCCACTGCGACGGCCACCGTGGCAGGCCCGAAGACTTCTTCCTGGAGCAATGCATCACCGTTCAGCAGCAAGCTCACATCGGCCTGGAACAGCTGCGCCTGGGCCTGCTCACCCGCTTGCTCGGCACCGGCCAGATGGCGCACGCCCGGGTGCTGGTGCAGGCGTTGCACGCCCTGGGTATAGCTGCGCAAGGTGCCGGCATTGAGCATGGTCTGCCCGGGCTGGTCGGCCAGTTGCGCGCCAAGGGCCCTGAGGAAGGTGCTGAACGCTTCGCCGGCAATACCAATGACCAGCCCGGGGTTGGTGCAGAACTGCCCGCAGCCCAGCACCACCGAACCGGCCAGTTCCCTGGCCACCTGCTCGCCCCTGGCCTGCAAGGCCGCAGGCAAGACCAGCACCGGGTTGATGCTGCTCATTTCGGCGAACACCGGAATCGGCTGCGGGCGCGCCGCAGCCAACTCGCACAAGGCTCGGCCGCCTTTGAGCGAGCCGGTAAAGCCCACGGCCTGGATCGCCGGGTGGCGGACCAGCGCTTCGCCGACACCAGCACCGTAAATCATGTTGAACACGCCGGCGGGCATGCCGGTGGCGACCACTGCGCGCTCGATCGCCTCGGCCACCTGCTCGGCCGTGGCCATGTGGCCGCTGTGCGCCTTGACCACCACCGGGCAGCCCGCAGCCAGCGCTGCGGCGGTGTCACCGCCGGCGGTAGAGAAGGCCAGCGGGAAATTGCTGGCGCCGAACACGGCTACCGGGCCGACACCGGTGCGGTACTGGCGCAGATCGGGACGCGGCAGCGGCTGGCGCTGTGGCTGGGCGCGGTCGATACGCGCGCCGAGGAAGTCGCCGCGGCGCAGCACTGTGGCGAACAGGCGCATCTGATTACTGGTACGCGCCCGTTCGCCCTGGATGCGCCCGGCCGGCAGCGCGGTTTCGCGGCACACGGTGGCGATGAAGGTGTCGTCCAGCGCATCCAGCTGATCGGCAATGGCATCGAGGAACTGCGCACGGCGCTGGGGTGCCATGGCGTTGTATTCGGCAAAGGCCGCTTCGGCTGCCTGCGCGGCGGCGTCCACTTCTTCCGGGGTGGCCTGGGCAAAGGCCAGCGGCAAGGCTTCGCCGGTACGCGCATCGAGGCTTTGCAGGCGCACGCTGCCGGCAGCGCTGCGCTGGCCGCCAATGAAGTTGCTTCCGGTCATGGTTGGCTCCTGTAAATGAGAAGGAAGGTTCAGATGCTTGTGTCAGGCAGTTAGCGGAAAGGGGGCTGCTGCGCAGCCCATCGCAGGCAAGCCAGCTCCCACAGGGGCCGCGCAGTTCCGGAGGCTGCGCTGTACCTGTGGGAGCGGGCGAGCCCGCGAAGGGCCGCAAACCGGCACCGATTCATCAACTGGCTGGCGGCGAGCTCAAAGGCTTTTCACCACCCCGGGGCGAACCTGCCCGGGCGCCGCTGCAATGCCGTTGCGCAGCGGCTGGCCGAACGCGTCGAGGCTGACTTCGAAGGTATCGCCCGGGCGCGCCTGGATGCCGTCGGCGAATGACAGCGTGGCGGTACCGAAGTAATGCACGTGGATATCGCCAGCGCGCAGGAACTGCGGGTACTTGAAGTGGTGGAACTCGAGGTTCTCGAAGCTGTGGCACATGTTCTGCTCGCCCGACAGGAACGGCTTGCGCCACAGTTCCTGGCCGTCGCGCAGGATGCGGCTGGTGCCTTCCAGGTGGGCCGGCAGCGCGCCCAGGCGCAGCTCGGGGCCGAAGCTGCAGGCGCGCAGCTTGGAGTGGGCCAGGTACAGGTAATTGCGCCGCTCCATCACATGGTCGGAAAACTCGTTGCCCAGCGCGTAACCGAGGCGATACGGCGTGCCGTCGGCACCGATCAGGTACAGCCCGACCAGCTCCGGCTCCTCGCCGGCATCTTCGGCGAATGCCGGCAGCGGCAGGTCGGCGCCTGGGCGCACGACGATGCCGCCGTCGCCCTTGTAGAACCATTCCGGCTGCGCGCCCTCCTCGCCTGCCGGCGGCCGACCGCAATCGAGCCCCCACTGGAACATGCGCATGCTGTCGGTAACGGCGCCTTCGGCCTGCTGCTGGTGCATCTTGTCGCGGGTGGCGGCACTGCCCAGATGGGTCAGCCCGGTGCCGGTGACCAGGCAATGCGCCGGGTCCGGATGGTCCAGCGGTGGCAATACGCGGCCTTCGGCCAGCAGGGCCAGGTAGTCGTGACGCTCGCCCAGGCCGGCAGCCTGTACTTCGCTGGCCAGGTCACGGCCGGCGGCGATGGCTTGCAGGGCCAGCTCGCGGGTGCTGCCGGCGCCACGTACTTCCAGGGCGTACTCGCCTTCCACCACGCCCACCCGGCGCTCGCCGGTGGCGGTTTCGAATTGAATCAATCGCATGCTTGTGCTCGCTTTTCGGTTGCGAAAGTTAGCGGGAGGCCGGGGCTACCCGCGTAGAAGCCAGGCGCTGACGGCGCTCGAGGCGGTTGTAGACCACACCGGTGAGCAGCAAGCCGAACAGCATCACCGCTGCCAGGAAATACAGGCCCGACGACAGCTGCCCGGTGTGCTCCTTGAGCGCGCCGATGCCAAACGGGCCGAGGTAGCCGCCGAGGTTGCCGATGGAGTTGATGAGCGCGATGCCCGCTGCGGCGCTGGCGCCGGAGAAGAACCGGCCTGGCAAGGTCCAGAAGATGGCCGTGCAGGAGAACAGCGCAAACGCCACCAGGCACAGCGCCGCCAGTTGCAGGCCGGGCACGCTCAGCCAGGCACTGAGGAACAGGCCGATCGCACCCAGTGCGTACAACAGGCCGAGGTGGCCATAGCGGTCGTTCAGGCGGTCGGAGCTGCGCGGCACAATCAGCAGGCCGATGATGCCGAACAGGTAAGGCACGGCCGAAACGAAACCGGTCACCAGGTCACTGCCGCCAAACTGGTGGATCAGTGTCGGCAGCCACAGGCCCAGGCCGTAGATGCTCAGCGTCACCGGCAAGTAGAACAGCGCCAGCAGCAGCACCCGGCCGTCCTTCAAGGCATGCAGGGGGTTGCCGTGGCGGGTCTGGCCGAACTCGCGCAGGTCGTTGGCCAGCTGTTCCTGCAGCCAGCTGCGTTGCTCGTCGCTGAGCCAGCGCACCTTGGCCGGGCCGTCCGGCAGCAAACGCAGGGTCGGCCAGGCCAGCAGCACCGCCGGGGTACCGATGCAGATGAACAGCCATTGCCAGCCATGCAGCCCGTAGCTGCCATCAAGCCCCAGCAGCGCGCCGGCAAGCGGCCCGGTAATCAGCATGGCCAACGGCTGGGAAAGGATGAAGAAGCCGAGGATCTTGCCGCGATGGCGCACCGGGTACCACTGGGTGATGTAGTACAGCACGCCCGGGAAGAAGCCCGCCTCGGCCGCCCCCAGCAGAAAGCGCATCACGTAGAAACCGTTGGGCCCGGTAACGAAGGCCATGCCGACGGTGATCGCGCCCCAGGTAACCAGGATGCGGGCGAACCAGCGGCGCGCGCCGAAGCGGTCGAGCAACAGGTTGCTCGGCACCTCGAACAGGAAGTAACCAATGAAGAAGAGCCCGGCACCCAGGCCATAGGCCGCGTCACCCAGGCCGATGTCGGCGCCCATGTGCAGCTTGGCGAAGCCCACCGCGGAACGGTCGACATAGGCCACCAGGTAAAGCAGTACCAGAAAAGGGATGAGTTTCAGTGTGATCAGGCGGACGAGCCGCTGCTCCTGAATCATGGCGATGTCTCCAATTGTTCTTGTAATGGGTACAGCACCTGGCCGGGGACTTTTTGGCAGACCTCTGACCTGGGAGAATGATCTTATAGTATTACTAATTGCACCAACAAGCCTTCACAGAGACCATTTTTATCAGTACAGTCGACCGCACAACGACAAATAGTAATACTAATTAGGTGTTCCCATGTCTGATAACAAACGCCCACTGCGCTCCGCCCAATGGTTCGGCACCGCCGACAAGAACGGTTTCATGTACCGCAGCTGGATGAAAAATCAGGGTATTCCGGACCACGAATTCCAGGGCAAGCCGATCATCGGCATCTGCAACACCTGGTCGGAGCTGACCCCGTGCAACGCGCACTTCCGCAAGATTGCCGAGCACGTCAAGAAGGGCGTGCTGGAGGCTGGCGGCTTCCCGGTGGAGTTCCCGGTGTTCTCCAGCGGCGAGTCCAACCTGCGCCCCACCGCCATGCTCACCCGCAACCTGGCGAGCATGGATGTGGAGGAAGCGATCCGTGGCAACCCTGTGGACGGCGTGGTGCTGCTGACCGGCTGTGACAAGACCACCCCGGCGCTGCTGATGGGCGCGGCGAGCTGTGACGTGCCGGCGATCGTGGTTACCGGTGGCCCGATGCTCAACGGCAAGCACAAAGGCAAGGACATCGGTGCCGGCACCATCGTCTGGCAGATGCACGAGGCCTACAAGGCCGGCCAGATCGACCTCAACGAGTTCCTCTCGGCCGAAGCCGGCATGTCGCGCTCGGCGGGTACCTGCAACACCATGGGCACCGCCTCGACCATGGCCTGCATGGCCGAAGCGCTGGGCACCTCGCTGCCGCACAACGCCGCCATTCCGGCGGTGGATGCACGGCGTTACGTGCTGGCCCACCTGTCGGGCATGCGCATTGTCGACATGGTACGCGAAGACCTGCGCCTGTCGAAAATCCTCACCCGCGAAGCCTTCGAGAACGCCATCCGCGTCAACGCCGCCATCGGTGGCTCGACCAACGCGGTGATTCACCTGAAAGCCATTGCCGGGCGCATTGGCGTGGACCTGCAACTGGAAGACTGGACCCGCATCGGCCGCGGCACGCCGACCCTGGTCGACCTGCAGCCCTCGGGCCGCTTCCTGATGGAAGAGTTCTACTACGCCGGCGGCCTGCCTGCGGTCATCCGCCGCCTGGGCGAACACGGCCTGCTGCCCAACCCTGCCGCGCTGACGGCCAACGGCAAGAGCCTGTGGGACAACTGCCAGACCGCACCGCTGTATGACGAAGAGGTGATCCGCCCGATCGACAAGCCGCTGGTGGCCGATGGCGGCATCTGCATCCTGCGCGGCAACCTGGCGCCCAAAGGTGCGGTGCTCAAGCCATCGGCCGCCACCCCGGCGCTGATGCAGCACCGTGGCCGCGCCGTGGTGTTCGAAAACTTCGACGACTACAAGGCACGCATCAACGACCCCGAGCTGGATGTGGACGCAAGTTCCGTGCTGGTGATGAAGCACTGCGGGCCCAAGGGCTACCCGGGCATGGCCGAGGTCGGCAACATGGGCCTGCCGGCCAAGCTGCTGGCCCAAGGGGTGACCGACATGGTGCGCATTTCCGATGCCCGCATGAGCGGCACCGCCTACGGCACCGTGGTGCTGCACGTGGCGCCGGAAGCGGCAGCTGGCGGGCCATTGGCTGCCGTACGCGAAGGTGACTGGATCGAACTCGATTGCAAGGAAGGCCGCCTGCATCTGGACATTTCTGCCGAGGAGCTGGCTGGCCGGCTGGCTGACCTGCAAGCCCCGCCGCAGTTGATCAGCGGTGGTTACGCCAGGCTGTACCTGGACCACGTGATGCAGGCCGATGAAGGTTGCGACTTCGACTTCCTGGTCGGTTGCCGCGGCGCGGCGGTGCCCAAGCACTCGCACTAAGGCCTGACGTCATTGGGGCTGCTGCGCAGCCCATCGCCGGCAAGCCGGGCTCCCACAGGGACCGCGAAAGTCTTGAGGCCTGCGCCGTACCTGTGGGAGTGGCCGCGAACACTGGCAAAGCCGGTGCCATCCACCGCGTCGCCTGCTTCGCGGGTAAACCCGCTCCCACAGGTACTATGCGGGCTTCGGGTTCATGCTATACCTGTGGGAGCGGCCGTGGCCGCGAACACCGGCGTAGCCGGTGCCATCCACCGCGTCGCCTGCTTCGCGGGTAAACCCGCTCCCACAGGTACTATGCGGGCTTCGGGGTCACGCTATACCTGTGGGAGCGGCCGTGGCCGCGAACACCGGCATAGCCGGTGCCATCCACCGCGTCGCCTGCTTCGCGGGCATGCCCGCTCCCACAGGTACTATGCGGGCTTCGGGTTCACGCTATACCTGTGGGAGCGGCTTTAGCCGCGAAGCAGGCGACGCGGTGGATGGCACCGGCTTTGCCAGTGTTCGCGGCCACTCCCACAGGTACGGCGCAGGCCTCAAGACTTTCGCGGTCCCTGTGGGAGCC
>NZ_JAFGYI010000077.1:0-6176 GCF_017490905.1 Pseudomonas sp. 32_A
GCAGGCCCATCAGGCCGATGCCGGCGAATCCAAGCGAAGGTAGTGCAGTGCTCATCGATGACTCCTGACTATTCGAATAACCGGGGGCCGCTGTGCGGCCCATCGCCGGCAAGCCAGCTCCCACAGGGTTCGGTGCAGCTTTACAGGGCTGCACCTCACCTGTGGGAGCTGGCTTGCCGGCGATGGGCTGCAAGGCAGCCCCCCATTACGCATCCCGTAAACTGTTACCGCCACGCCGAATTGTTACTTACCTCTACCCGCCTTGAACGCCTGCAAGCACCAAAACGAGGCGGCTGCGCATTTTCGCGCACCAAAAGCGATCATGCATCGAGAGGGCGCTTCGCCTGGATCACGATGAATGGCGAAACCACCACCGCCCAAATCTCTGGATCGCGGCTTTGCAGGTCCTGGGCCTGCTCGGCGGTCACCGGCCCAACAGTGCCATCACTACGCCACTTGGCGAAGATCTCGCTGCGATTCTCGGCCATTGCCTCGGCAACGGCAATCAGGTCCAGGCTTGGGTCGACCCAAATCAGGTCACCCTTGGCCCAGAAACGCTCCAGCGCTTTCCACTCGATGATTGCCGTCTCGCCAAGCAATTTGGCATAGAGGGTGCTTGTGTGATCAGTCATGGGTGGTATCCGCAAAAATCGGCCAATAAAAAAGGTCGGCATTTTTGCAGAAAAACCCGGTTTCAAATATGTAATTTGGTCGATTGATCCCGAAACTTGTGGGGCGGGGTCGCAGATGCAGGCAGTTTGATGGCGCCTTTCTGTATCTTTGTGTCGACCATGCGACAACCCAGGAAGCAGGCACTTTTCGACCGCTTTTCAAGCGCTCGGGCAGCGCTCTACACTGTACCGGTACAGTTCCGGGACATGTTCCGGGGGAAGGTGGGCTTGCGCGTTGGCATGGCCACGCCGCAAATCCCGCCCGGTCTGTAGCCCTGGCCGCCAGGACTATAAGAATTACAACAGAATGAGTGGAGCACTATGATCAAGATTTCCAAGCTGTTCGCCGCAATGGTTCTGGCAGGGGTAGCCAGCCATTCGTTTGCCGCCGATACCATCAAGATCGGGATTGCAGGCCCCAAGACCGGCCCTGTAACCCAGTACGGCGACATGCAGTTCATCGGCGCCAAGCAAGCCATCAAGGATATCAACGCCGCGGGCGGCGTGGATGGCAAGATGCTCGAAGCCAAGGAATACGACGACGCCTGCGATCCTAAACAGGCCGTTGCAGTCGCCAACAAAGTGGTCAACGACGGCGTCAAGTTCGTCATCGGTCACCTGTGCTCCAGCTCCACCCAGCCTGCGTCCGACATCTACGAAGACGAAGGCGTGATCATGATCACCCCGGCCGCCACCTCCCCGGAAATCACCGCCCGTGGCTACAAGCTGATCTTCCGTACCATCGGCCTGGACAGCGCCCAGGGCCCGGCTGCCGGCAACTACATCGCCGACCACGTCAAGCCGAAGGTAGTCGCCGTCCTGCACGACAAGCAGCAGTACGGTGAAGGCATCGCTACCGCGGTCAAGCAGACTCTGGAAGGCAAAGGCACCAAGGTTGCCGTGTTCGAAGGCCTGAACGCCGGTGACAAGGACTTCTCCTCGATCATCCAGAAGCTCAAGCAGAACAACGTCGACTTCGTCTACTACGGCGGCTACCACCCAGAGCTGGGCCTGATCCTGCGCCAAGCCCAGGAAAAAGGCCTGAAAGCCAAGTTCATGGGCCCGGAAGGCGTGGGTAACGACTCCATCTCGCAGATCGCCCAGAACGCCTCCGAAGGCCTGCTGGTGACCCTGCCGAAGTCGTTCGACGCGGACCCTGCGAACAAGAAGATCGTCGACGCCATCAAGGCTGACGGCAAGGACCCAAGCGGCCCGTTCGTGTTCCCGGCCTACTCGGCTGTCGAGCTGATCGCCCAGGGCATCAAGGCCGCCAAGTCCGAAGACGCCGAGAAGGTGGCCGAGGCCATCCACGCCGGCACCTTCAAGACCCCGACCGGTGATCTGTCCTACGACGCCAAAGGCGACCTGAAAGACTTCAAGTTCGTGGTCTACGAATGGCACTTCGGCAAGCCGAAGACCGAAGTCTCCCCTCAGTAACTGCGTGACTAATAGCTGACCGTAGAAGCCCACTGTGCGAGCAGTGGGCTTTGTTTTACGAGGTTCATGGGCCTGATCCCCGCGATCCGGGGGCGGGTTCACCTGAAAATCTTAAAACCGTCACCCGCGGTTTCCTGGCCGTACCCCCGCCAGCGAAATGCAAATCAGGTTTTTAGGAGCGCTGTAATGCCTGAGATCTACCATTTCTTCCAACAACTGGTTAATGGATTGACCATCGGCAGCACCTATGCCTTGATCGCCATCGGCTACACGATGGTGTACGGCATCATTGGCATGATCAACTTCGCCCACGGCGAGGTGTACATGATCGGTTCCTACGTGGCCTTCATCGCCCTGGCGGGCCTGGCCATGATGGGTATCCATTCGCTGCCGATCCTGATGACCGTCGCCTTCGTCGCGACGATCTTCGTCACCAGTGCCTATGGCTACAGCATCGAACGGGTTGCCTACCGCCCCTTGCGCAACAGCAACCGCCTGATCCCGCTGATTTCCGCCATCGGCATGTCGATCTTCCTGCAGAACACCGTCTTGCTGTCGCAAGACTCCAAGGACAAGTCCATCCCCAACTTGATCCCCGGAAGCTTCTCGTTCGGGCCGGGTGGCGCGGAGGAAGTACTGATCAGCTACATGCAGATCCTGGTGTTCGTGGTCACCCTGGTGGCCATGACCTGCCTCACCCTGTTCATCTCCCGTTCCCGCCTGGGCCGCGCCTGCCGCGCCTGTGCCGAGGACATCAAGATGGCCAACCTGCTGGGCATCAACACCAACAACATCATCGCCCTCACCTTCGTCATCGGTGCCGCCCTGGCGGCGGTGGCGGCCGTGCTGCTGAGCATGCAGTACGGGGTGATCAACCCCAACGCCGGTTTCCTGGTGGGCCTGAAGGCTTTCACCGCGGCGGTGCTGGGTGGCATCGGCAGCATTCCGGGCGCCATGCTCGGCGGGCTGGTGCTGGGCGTGGCCGAAGCGTTCGGTGCCGATATCTTCGGCGACCAGTACAAGGACGTGGTGGCATTCGGCTTGTTGGTTCTTGTCCTGCTATTCCGGCCGACCGGCATCCTGGGCCGCCCGGAGGTTGAAAAAGTATGAACAGAAATCTCAAACAGGCGTTCTTCAGCGCCTTGCTGGTATGGGCCGTGGCCTTCCCGGTACTGGGCCTGAAACTGAGCATCGACGGCATCAGCCTGGTGGTGCACAGCCAGGGCTCGTTCACTATCAGCATCATTGCCGTGTGTTCGGTGCTGATGTTCCTGCGTGTGCTGTTCGACAAGCAGTGGAGTTCGGTGATGGGCCGCCGTTCGGATCGCAAGCTGATCCCGCCGGCCGTCAGCAACTACCTGACCCTGCCGAAGACCCAGCGCTACGTGATCCTGGGCCTGATCGTCGCGGCACTGGTGTGGCCGTTCTTCGGTTCGCGCGGTGCAGTCGACATTGCCACGCTGATCCTGATCTACGTGTTGCTGGGCCTGGGCCTGAACATCGTGGTCGGTCTGGCAGGCCTGCTCGACCTCGGTTACGTCGGCTTCTACGCCGTCGGCGCCTACAGCTATGCCATGCTCTCGCACTACCTGGGCTGGAGCTTCTGGGTATGCCTGCCGATCGCCGGCCTGATGGCCGCTACCTTCGGCTTCCTGCTCGGCTTCCCGGTGCTGCGCCTGCGCGGTGACTACCTGGCGATCGTGACCCTCGGCTTCGGCGAGATCATCCGCCTGTTCCTGCGTAACCTCACCGACTGGACCGGCGGCCCCAACGGCATCAGCAACATCCCCAAGCCGGAGCTCTTCGGCCTGACCTTCGAACGCCGTGCCGCCGAGGGCATGCAGACCTTCCACGAGTTCTTCGGGCTGGAATACAACTCGATCAACAAGGTCATCTTCCTCTACCTGGTGGCTCTGCTGCTGGCCCTGCTGGCGCTGTTCGTTATCAACCGCCTGCTGCGCATGCCGATCGGCCGCGCCTGGGAAGCCCTGCGCGAAGACGAGATCGCCTGCCGTGCACTGGGCCTGAACCCGACCGTGATCAAGCTCTCGGCATTCACCCTGGGCGCCTGCTTCGCCGGTTTCGCCGGCAGCTTCTTCGCTGCGCGCCAGGGCCTGGTGACGCCGGAGTCGTTTACCTTCATCGAGTCGGCGATCATCCTCGCCATCGTCGTGCTTGGCGGCATGGGCTCACAACTGGGCGTGATTCTCGCGGCCATCGTGATGATCCTGCTGCCCGAGCTGATGCGTGAGTTCAGCGAATACCGGATGCTGATGTTCGGTGCGCTGATGGTGTTGATGATGATCTGGCGTCCGCAGGGCCTGCTGCCTATGCAACGACCACACATGGAGCTGCATCGATGAGCCGTGAAATTCTGCAAGTCAGCGGCCTGAGCATGCGCTTCGGCGGCTTGTTGGCGGTCAACGGCGTGGGCCTGACCGTCAAGGAAAAACAGGTGGTGGCACTGATCGGCCCGAACGGCGCCGGCAAGACCACGGTGTTCAACTGCCTGACCGGCTTCTACAAGCCCAGCGGCGGCACCATCCTGCTCGATGGCCAGCCGATCCAGGGCCTGGCCGGGCACCAGATCGCCCGCAAGGGCGTGGTGCGGACCTTCCAGAACGTGCGCCTGTTCAAGGAAATGACTGCGCTGGAAAACCTGCTGATCGCCCAGCATCGCCACCTGAACACCAACTTCTTCGCCGGCCTGTTCAAGACCCCGAACTTCCGCCGCAGCGAGAAGGAGGCCATGGAGCGCGCCCAGTACTGGCTGGAGAAGGTCAACCTGACCGAGTTCGCCAACCGTACCGCCGGCACCCTCGCCTACGGCCAACAGCGCCGCCTGGAAATCGCCCGCTGCATGATGACCCAGCCGCGCATCATCATGCTCGACGAACCGGCAGCCGGCCTGAACCCGAAGGAGACCGAAGACCTCAAGGCGCTGATCGCCTACCTGCGCGAATCACACAACGTCACCGTGCTGCTGATCGAACACGACATGAAGCTGGTGATGAGCATTTCCGACCATATCGTGGTGATCAACCAGGGCACCCCACTGGCCCACGGCACGCCGGAAGAGATCCGCGACAACCCTGACGTGATCAAAGCCTACCTGGGGGAAGCGTAAATGCTGAAGTTCGAAAACGTTTCCACCTTCTACGGCAAGATCCAGGCGCTGCACAGCGTCAACGTGGAGATCAACCAGGGCGAGATCGTTACCCTGATCGGCGCCAACGGTGCCGGCAAGTCGACCTTGCTGATGACCCTGTGCGGCTCGCCGCAGGCGCACAGCGGCAGCATCAAGTACCTGGGTGAAGAACTGGTCGGCCAGCCGTCCTCGCACATCATGCGCAAGAGCATCGCGGTAGTGCCGGAAGGCCGCCGTGTGTTCTCCCGCCTGACCGTCGAGGAAAACCTGGCAATGGGTGGTTTCTTCACCGACAAGGGCGATTACCAGGAGCAACTGGACAAGGTGCTGCAGCTGTTCCCGCGCCTGAAGGAGCGTTATATCCAGCGTGGCGGCACCATGTCCGGTGGCGAGCAGCAGATGCTCGCCATTGGCCGGGCGCTGATGAGCAAGCCCAAGCTGCTGCTGCTCGACGAGCCGTCGCTGGGCCTGGCGCCGATCATCATCCAGCAGATCTTCGACATCATCGAACAGCTGCGCCGTGATGGCGTGACGGTGTTCCTGGTGGAGCAGAACGCCAACCAGGCGCTGAAGATTGCTGATCGGGCGTACGTGCTGGAGAACGGCCGGGTGGTGATGCAAGGGACAGGTGAAGCACTGCTGACCGACCCGAAGGTGCGCGACGCATACCTGGGGGGTTGATCGGGAAAAGGGCCTTCGGGCCCTTTTTTCTGCCTGCCGGTTTTGTGTCGCCTGTGCAGCCCTCTTCGCGGGTAAACCCGCTCCCACAGGTACGGCGCCACACTCAAGCCTTGCGCTACCCCTGTGGGAGCGGGTTTACCCGCGAAGAAGCCAGCACAGTTGACCGAAAACTTGTGATCCCGGCAAAGCCTGAGTAACGTGGCCAGCTCCTTGGCAAAAGATTCCCCCGGAGCCCGCCC
>NZ_JAFGYI010000078.1:0-6059 GCF_017490905.1 Pseudomonas sp. 32_A
AGGCCAATGCGTCGATCGCCGAGGCGCGGGACCGGATGCGCCGCAATATCGATGACTTCGAGTTTGGCTCGATGAAGGCCATGCGCAAGGTGCGGCCGATCATCCAGCACGGGCTGATGAGCCTGGCTGTGCTCGACCCGCGGTTCACCAACACCATGATCACTGTGACGGTGTGGGTCGAAGGGAAGGCTGAGGAGGTGCATGGGCGGTTGTTCCAGGAAGCCAACATGGGCGTAACGCAGGCGAGCAGTGCGGCGCAGCTTGCCTTGGTGGATATCTCGGTGGCAGCGGGGACGTTGGAAGCCGATGCGCGGAAGTTGTTGCAGGGGATGAAGATCACGTCGCAGCAGGCGGCCCGATTGGTAAAAACCGGTTTTTCCGGGTTGCGCGGGATTGCTGGCAGCTGGGAGGTTCTGCTGGCGATAGGCGGGTTGTATTTGCAACAGGACAGCCTGGGCAGGAATCAGGAAAAGGCGGAGACGGAGATTGGGCCGAAGGCGTATGAGGCCAAGTTGGCGTTGCAAGGATCGTACTTGGGAGTGTTGGGAGGACATATCGAACTGGTGGGGCTCATATTGCGGGCTGGTGCCTATAAGGGTATGCGATGGGCCAAAGGTGCTACTGCCACAGGCGAGACCTTGATAAAGATCGGTGCTGTAGTAGGCGCTGTCGTCGGGTTTGTTGAAGCAGCGCAGGCGGTTTCTGCTGCTAAACGTGCATCGGCAGCAGGAGATGGTGCAGCAGCGATACGATACTGGTTGGCTGCAGGTTTTTACGGGGGCAGCGCCATTGCCGTCACTGGAACAGCATTAAGTTCCACTGTATGGGGACCCGTAGGGCTCGCTGTAGTGCTGGCGTTGACTGCCTATACGCTTAGCAAAAGCGCTGAAGAGAATGAGTCATCCGCTCTGGAACGGTGGGCCCGACGGTGCTGTTTTGGAAAGGCAGATGAGACGCCAGTCATTCACTGGAGAAGCCCGGAATACGCAGACATTGCATTTGCGGAGCTCAACGCCGCCACGCTAGGTGTACAGGCAGAATTCCACTTCGAATCGAATCTGGTAAGCGACCCGGCCACTCCAAGGATCGGAGGGTTGACCGGTCTTGAACGGAAACAAAAAATAAAATTCAAGATGGTGCTACCTCAGTATGAAGACGGAATGTCGGCATATCGGTGGTGCCTGACAGTCCATCGTCGAGGTGATGGCCAGTTCCCGGACTACACGGGAGGAGAGACGCTGGTTGTGGATGAGTTTCATGCCCGTCGCTCAACTGGCTTTTCCAAGTCGGCCAGCTTCCCTGGCTTTTCTCCGCCTAGGCTACCCGACTATAAAAGCGACTTTAATATTGATAAAAAGTACTCTTCTTTTTCGGAGGGTAAAGACCGGTCCCAATTGGCTATCTCAGGCCTTATAGAGCTCATGCCGACAATTGGAGCGCACTCCATTGTCGCAGCAACATTGCTGGTAATGTACTGGCCGGACCGAGAAATTGAAAGTGCGTATATTGAGGTATGTAACCGGAGGGCAAATGACGACGCATGAGCCAAGAGTGCTAATGAGACGTGCGCCAGCCTGGCGCTACGATCTACCGAGCGCCCACGAAGCACCCACATCTCTCTTGAATTTGAACGATATTAATCCGCCACCAAACCATGCTGATGATGTATACATGGAGTTGCCTCGATCTACAGTCCGTCTACGAGGTGTATTGGCCTTGCTTGGCATTCCGACGCTGCTGTTCTTGTTTTTTGTAGCTGTACAAGTGTATTGGGGTCTCATTGATTACAGTCAGGCCTTCGATTGGATTATGAAGCTAATCTTGATACTCGGGCCTCTAATCTGCATATGGGTCGTCTTTTCATTTGTCCGGCTAGACTTGGCACTTCCACGAGACGAACCAATACGTTTTAATCGCTTGCGTCGAAAGATCTATGTTTATCAATTCAGATGCAACTACCTCTTCCTGTTCAGCCGCAAACACTGGGGCGTCAAACCTGTCGCCTACAATTGGGACGACGTAACCGCCGAAGTCTACCGAGTCTACGCCCCCGGCTACGGTGGGCTGATCGAAAGCGTCATGCTGTCGGTTCGCAACCCGAACACCGACGAAGTCATCGACCGCGTGTTATTCACCCACGACCTCTACCACGGCGAAGCCTACTGGGCTATCGCCCGGCTGTTCATGCAGCAAGGCCCCGAAGCCCTGCCGAAGTTCGTACACCCACCCCGTGACTGGAACGATGACGATGGCCTGAGCCACATGCATTGCCTGGCACCCAAGGTTCATTGGCCGGAGGACATTGACCGTGAGTCCCGTACTGCCCCATCTGACTGAGAGGGCCGATGCCCCCGGGGCCGAGAAGGTAAGGATCACCACAGCCTTCAAGGCCGCTGCTGTACCTGTGGGAGCGGGTTTACCCGCGAACACCGGCGTAGCCGGTGCCAGCCACCGCGTTTGATTCTTCGCGAGCACGCCCGCTCCCACAGTTTGGTTCAATGCCTCAAGCGTTGGCCGACACTGGACGTAGCGCACGCACACCCCACAACCAGTAACCCAGGGATAGCAGCACCAACCAGCCAACCCCGACATACATGGCTGTGCGGCTGGCCGGGAACCAACCGAGCACACCAAAAATGAACACCATGAAAGCAATCGCGCAAGCCGGCCCTACCGGCCACAGTGGCACCCGATAATCCAGTGCTGCCACCTCCTCCTTGCTCATGCCGCGCCGCATGGCCACTTGAGAAAGCAGGATCATCAACCACACCCAGACAATGGAGAACGTGACCACCGCCGCAAGAACCAGGAACAAGTCTTCCGGCACCAGGTAGTTCAATACCACGCCAAGAAGCAGCGCGACGCCCATCACTGCAACCGTCATCCACGGCACACCGAAACGCGACAACGATGCAAAACCGGCTGGCGCCTGGCCGTCCTGAGCCATGCCGTACATCATCCGCCCAGCACTGAAGATATCGCTGTTGATCGCCGAAACGGCAGCTGAAATCACCACGATGTTCAACACGGTGGCCGCTGAACTGATGCCAAGACCACTGAAGATCTGCACGAACGGGCTACCGTGGCTGCCAATGCTGGTCCAAGGGTAAATGGCCATGAGTACGAACAAGGTAAGGATGTAGAACAGCAGGATGCGCAGAGGCACCGAGTTGATAGCCTTCGGCAGCACGCGCTTCGGGTCCCTTGCCTCGCCGGCGGTGATGCCGATCATTTCAACCCCGCCAAAGGCGAACATCACCACAGTGAAGGAAGCGATCATCCCACTGACGCCATTAGGGAAGAACCCGCCGTGGCTCCACAGATTCGAGACTCCTGCAACCGTGCCTGCATCGTCATTCAACTGGATACCCAGCAGCAGCACAGCCGCGCCTGCCACAATCATGGCAATGATCGCGGTCACCTTCAGCAACGACAGCCAGAACTCCATCTCCCCGAACACTTTCACGCTACACAGGTTCAGCGCGCCGATAAAGAACACTATCCCGAGCACCCAGATCCAGGCCGGTGTTTCAGGGAACCACAGCCCCATGTAAACGCCAAAGGCCGTCACGTCTGCCAGGCAAACCACCAGCATCGAGAACGCGTAACTCCAACCTGTCAGAAAGCCAAAGTAGCGCCCCAGATACTGGCTGGCATAGTGCCCGAACGAGCCTGACACCGGGTTATGAACCGCCATTTCGCCAAGGGCGCGCATCATCATGTAAATGGCTGCGCCACCTATCAGATAGGCCAGCAACACTGAAGGCCCTGCCAGCTTTATTGCCGATGCCGAGCCATAGAACAGCCCCGTACCGATAGCAGAACCTAACGCCATGAAACGAATATGCCGGGTAGAGAGACCCCGCTTCAACTGGTGTGAAGATTGAGCGCTCATAGATACCTTCTTGGTTTTATTATCAGGTCCGCACCACGCTAATGCCGTGCGGTTTTATCAGGCACGCAGTATTCCAATCATCAAGCCCTGGGCCACAGCAGCGGAAACAGTTCGTGGTTCATTTGGGCACCGCTGGCGAGTTGCGTTTCGAGGCCGGGAAACTGTGGCGAGGTTTTCCACTGGCGCGGTGCGTGAGTAATGTCGTCGCCCAGGAAACGTACCGAGAAGGCACGACGCCGACGATTGCCGCCGACACCGCCAGAGGCGTGCAAGGTGAGCATGTGGAAGAACACGGCGTCGCCCGGGGCTAGCTCCCAGCCGAGGATGTTCCAGGCACTGCGATCGGCCTCGATATCCGGCAAGTCCGCAAGGCTGCCTTCCGGGAACCATTGCGCCTGGCTGTCGAGGAAGCTGCGTGGCATCAGCCACGGCCCAAGGTGCGAGCCCCCTACGAATTCGAGGGTGGATTCTCTGGAGACCGGGTCGACCGGCATCCACATGCTGCAGTTCTGGCGCCCGTCGATGTTGTAATACGGCTGGTCCTGATGCCAGGGCGTTCGCTGGCGCGTGTTCGGCTCCTTGACCAGCAGGTGGTCGTGATAAAGCCGGGCCGTCTCGCTGTTCATGAGTTGCGCTGCAACACTACCGACCCTGCTTTCGAAGATGAACTGGCGATAGGCTGAAATATCGCCCCAGTTGCAGAAGTCTTCGAAGAACCAACCTGGGTCGTCAGGGCGGCTCGCCACTTTGGCGCGTTCACTTGGGGCTTTCAGGTTCTGTTCGATGCCGGTTTCCAGCAATGCAACTTCTTGCGGCGTGAACAAATTACGGACGCAGACGGCACCATCACGCTGAAAAGCCTCGATGGTTTCGTCACTGAGTTGAAATTCGGCGGACTGTTTCATGGAGCACCCTTGGTCTTTTTATTGGGCAACAGCACCACTGCCAGTTTTCAAGCGGAATAAGCAAGGTGCACGGCGAGTATTGCTTTTAAGCAACAATAGGAAAAGAATATATTTCCTAATCCTGAGTATAGGAAAAGATGATAGGGTTCTCATTCAGGCAGCTCGAGTACTTCGTCGCCGTGGCCGAACACGGCAGCATCAGCGCTGCGGCGAGAGCCCGGCACGTTTCACAGCCATCGGTTTCGGTTGCGATCGCCCAGCTTGAGGAGGCGCTGAACGAGCGGCTGTTCCGGCGCCAGGTCAGCCGCGGGCTGGAGCTGACGTCGGCGGGCACGCGTTTACTGGCCCAGGCACGCGATATCATCGGCATGGCCATTGCCATGAACCAAAATGCGGATACCACGCGCGGCTCGCTTCGCGGCAACCTGTCGCTCATCTGCTTTCAAGACCTGGGCCCCTATTACGCGCCGCGGCTGCTATCGAGTTTTCGCAAGCAGTATCCCGATGTCGAGGTAACGCTTTTCGAGACTGACCTGGCGGGCGTACACCGCCACCTGAGCGCCGGTAAAGCCGAGCTCGCGCTGACCTATGACATAGGCCTTGATCCTTCGCTGCCGCGCCAGGTACTGGCTGAGTTGAAGCCCTACGCACTCATCGCCACCGACCATCGCCTGGCCCAGCTGGCAGCGATACCGCTGCATGAGCTGGCGCAAGAGTGTTTGATTCTTGAGGACATCGCACAAACGCGTGAGTATTTTCTGTCACTGTTTTGGGCGCATAACCTGCAACCGCGCACCCAGCAATTTACCCAGACCTTCGAGATGCAACGGGGGCTCGTCGCGCATGGCTACGGGGTTGCCCTGTCATGTACCCGGCCCGCAGGGGACCATTGCTATGACGGTACAGCGCTGTTATGCAGGCCATTACTGGAAGAGGTATCACCGCAAAAAGTGGTGCTGGCCCAATCAGGCGCGATGCACCCATCGCCGGTGGCGGAGGCGTTCAAGGGCTGGGTTGCTCGGGAGATGGCGGCTGGGGGCGCCTGATTCCTGTACTCAAGAAGGCCAACCTGTGGGACCGGGCATGATCGTGGAACACCGGCTTGGCCGGTGCCAGCCACCGCGCTGGATTCTTCGCGGGTAAACCCGCTCCCACAGGTACTGTGGCTGCGTTGAAGGCTGTGGTGATCCTGTGGGAGCGGGCGTGCCCGCGAAGAATGCGACGCGGTGTATGACACCGGCTGTGCCGGTGTTCGCGGG
>NZ_JAFGYI010000007.1:0-132138 GCF_017490905.1 Pseudomonas sp. 32_A
TATCTACAATACGGGCTCGATGCCCTTGGAGCGGCTCCGCTTCATGACCCTCCCTCGATGATCAGTCGAGAACTTTCGCCTCTTGTGAGGCGAAAGTCGAGATACAAGGAGCGGCCTTGTGTCGCGAAAGGGCCGCAAAGCGGCCCCGGCTATTCGAAGCTCCCATGCAACTGGTGAATCTGCCGCCGCTGCTTCTTGGTCGGCCGGCCATCGGTTGTAACGCCCATCGCCCCGGCCTTGCGCAATTCCGCCGCCTGCTCACGCCGGCGCACGCTGTCTTCGGTCTCTTCGTACAACGTCTGCGCCTCTGGCGCACCACGCCGCACCACCGACAAGGCCTTCACCACCACGGTGCGCTCATCGAACCCGGTGCGCAGCACGAACTCGTCCCCCACCCGCGGTTCCTTGCCCGGCTTGCAGCGCTCACCCCGGCAATGCACCTTGCCACTCTCGATCGCCGCCTTGGCCAGCGCACGGGTCTTGTAGAAGCGTGCCGCCCACAGCCATTTGTCCAGGCGGACCTTGTCGTCGTCTTCGGCTTTTTGTGCCATCCCGTTACCTCGAACGCTGTGTTTCATCGAACTGTACTACCGTAACGATCGGATGCAAAAAATCCCCGCCGTGCTTACAGTTCATCACCTCATTCGCAGGGTGCGTTTCGTGAAGACATTTGACCATTTGACTGTGATCGGCCTGCGCGAGTGGGTCGCCCTGCCCGACCTTGGCGTGGCCGGGCTGCGCGCCAAGATCGACACCGGCGCCAGCACCTCCAGCCTGCACGCCACCGAGGTGGAACCGTTCGAGCGCGACGGCCAGCCCTGGGTCCGCTTCACCGCACACCTTGGCTCGGTGGTGCAGTTGCGCCACCGTCGCTGCGAGGCACCGCTGGTGACCATGAAAACCATCAAGAGCTCCAATGGCCAGGCCCAGACCCGCTATGTCATCCGCACGTCACTGGCCCTGGGCGATGGTGTGTGGGAGGTGGAGTTCACCCTGGCCTGTCGCAAGAACATGCGTTATCGCCTGTTGCTGGGGTCCAAGGCCCTGATCCATGGCCAGTTGGTGGTCAACCCGGGTCTCAAATACGTACAAGACAAACCGGCCTTCCCGGCCACCCTTTCTCCTGTAACAGGTGCTGCATGAAGATCGCTGTGCTGTCGCGCAATCCGCGTCTGTATTCCACCCGCCGCCTGGTCGAGGCCGGTACCCAGCGGGGCCACGAAATGGTGGTGATCGACACCCTGCGGGCCTACATGAACATTGCCAGCCACAAACCTCAGATCCACTACCGCGGCAAGCCGCTGGAAGGCTTCGACGCGGTGATCCCGCGCATTGGCGCATCGGTGACTTTCTATGGCTGCGCGGTGCTGCGCCAGTTCGAGATGATGGGTGTGTATCCGCTCAACGAGTCAGTAGCGATCGCCCGCTCCCGCGACAAGCTGCGTTCGCTGCAACTGCTGTCGCGGCGCGGCATCGGCCTGCCGATCACCGGCTTTGCCCACTCGCCGGACGACATCCCCGACCTGATCCAGATGGTCAACGGCGCCCCGCTGGTGATCAAGGTGCTGGAAGGCACCCAGGGCATCGGCGTGGTGCTGTGCGAAACCACCAAGGCCGCCGAATCGGTGATCGAGGCGTTCATGGGGTTGAAGCAGAACATCATGGTGCAGGAATACATCAAGGAAGCTGGTGGCGCGGATATCCGCTGCTTCGTGGTCGGCGACAAGGTCATCGCCTCGATGAAGCGCCAGGCCAAACCGGGTGAATTCCGCTCCAACCTGCACCGCGGTGGTGTGGCCAGCCTGATCAAGATCACCCCGGAAGAACGCATGACTGCCATTCGCGCGGCCAAGGTGATGGGCCTGAGCGTGGCGGGTGTGGATATCCTGCGCTCCAACCATGGGCCGCTGGTGATGGAGGTGAATTCGTCGCCGGGGCTGGAAGGCATCGAAGTGACCACTGGCAAGAACGTGGCCGGGATGATCATCGAGCATCTGGAGAAAAATGGCGGGCCTAATCAGACCCGGACCAAGGGTAAGGGCTGAGATTTTGGGGCTGCTGCGCAGCCCATCGCGACACAAGGCCGCTCCTACAGGATTACGCGATCCTCTGTAGGAGCGGCCTTGTGTCGCGAAAGGGCCGCAAAGCGGCCCCGGCAATCACACGGCATTACGCGGCAGCAACAACCCCAAAGGCAACCGTACCCGCGCCTCGATCCCTCCACCAGAGCGATTGCGCAACTCCACATTCCCACCATGCTGCGCCGCGATCCGCTTGACGATCGCCAGCCCCAGTCCGGTGCCCTTGCCCCCCCGGGCCCGGTCACCACGAATGAACGGGTTGAAGATGGTCTCAAGCTCCGACTCGTCTATCCCCGTTCCACGGTCCAGCACGCTCAGCACCACGTACGGCGCACTCTCGTCGCCCGACACATAGGCGGCCACCTCCACCCCCTTGCCGGCGTGGTGCAAGGCATTGCCGATCAGGTTGCCCAGCATGCGCTTGAGCGAAACCCGGCGCAGCGGGAACGGCGGAATCGGCTCCAGGCACAGGCGCACCCGTTCTTCCGGCTGGTTGTACGGCGCCACCACCTCGCGCACCAGGTCGGCCAGGTCGACCTCTTCAACCGGCTCGTCACGGCCATCACGGATAAAGGCCAGGAACTGGTCGAGGATCGCATCCATGTCCTCGATATCGCGGACCATGTCGTCGCTCAGTTCGTTGTCGCTGTCCAGCAACGACAACGACAGGCGCAGGCGCGTCAGCGGTGTGCGCAGGTCGTGGGAAACCCCCGCCAGCATCAGCTCGCGCTCGCGCCCGGCCTGCTCGACATCCTCTGCCATCTGATTGAAGGCCTTGTACACCTCGGTCATTTCGCTGGGCGTGTCGCTGATCGGCAGGCGCACGCTGCGCCCCTGGCCCAGCTGCCGGGCAGCAAACACCAGGCGCTTGAGCGGCTGGTTCAGCTGGCGCACGAAGATCCAGGCCGAGGCGGTGGACAACAGGCCGATGGCCAGGAACCAACCCAGCACGTTCCAGATCTTCTGCCCACGCAGCGGGTGCGGGTACAGCGGTACCTTCAACCAGCCCGGGCCCAGGCTTGGCGCATTGACCCACAACGCTGGCGGCGCATGAATGCGCAGCCGTACCTCGGTGTCCTCGCCCAACTCGGCCTGCATCTGCCGTTGGTAGATTTCACTGTAGGGCCAGTGCTGCTCGCCCTCGGGCACGCCCGAACCGGTGACCCGGATAAGGCCTGCCGCTTCGGCGATCTTGTCGCGGTTTTCTTCGTCGGCCGCCCAATAGGCGCGCAGGGTCAGCGCCACACCGTGGCTGTACTGACGGTCGACCAGCACGTCCTCGTTCATCAACAGGTAGACCAGGGTCAAGGCCTTGGAGAACAGGACGACGATCAACACCAGCCACAGGGTGCGGGCGAAGAAACTTTGCGGAAACCAGAGCGGTGTCTTCATCGATGGCGCGGCATCATTTACCGGCGATTCCGTCCGGCACGAACACGTAGCCCACGCCCCAGACGGTCTGGATATAACGCGGCTTGGACGGGTCCGGCTCGATCATGCGGCGCAGACGCGAGATCTGCACATCGATGGAGCGTTCCAGCGCATCCCATTCACGGCCACGCGCCAGGTTCATCAGCTTGTCGCGGGTCAGCGGCTCGCGCGCGTGCATCACCAGCGCCTTGAGCACGGCGAACTCACCGGTGGTGAGCATGTGCACTTCGTCGCCACGCTTGAGTTCGCGGGTAGCCAGCGACAACTCGTAGTCGCCGAAGGTGACCGACTCGTCTTCGCTGCCAGGCGCACCCGGCACGCTCGGTGCCTGGCGGCGCAGCACGGCCTTGACCCGGGCCATCAGCTCGTCCGGGTTGAACGGTTTGCCCAGGTAGTCGTCGGCGCCCAGCTCCAGGCCCTTGATACGGCTGAACTCGTCGCCCTTGGCAGTGAGCATGATGATCGGGATCTGGTTGTTCTGCTGACGCAGGCGCTTGCACGCCGACAGGCCATCCTCGCCGGGCAGCATCAGGTCGAGCACCACCAGATTGAACACCTCACGCTGCAGCAGGCGGTCCATCTGCTCGGTGTTGGGTACTGCGCGGGCACGGTAGCCCTTGCTGGTGAAGAAACGTTCCAGCAGGCTGCTCAGCCCCGGGTCGTCGTCGACGATGAGAATCTTGTCACCTTCAGCGGTGTTTGGCGTGCCGGTCATGAATAACTCCTCTGATATCGCCGCGCATTATGGCGTAGCCATTGCTGCACGTAGCGTGAGCATTGTTAGCAGATTTTTCCCCCGGCGCCAGTTCCGACTGGCCGGGCGCCATCACCGCAAGCCGTTTGCGATGGGTATAATGCGCGGCTTTCATCCAGCGCCGCCGGGCGAGAGACCCACAGGCGACCCCCGTATTCACAAATGTCAGGTGGTTTACATGGACAGCATCAACAGCCGTATCGCCGAGGAACTGGGCGTACGCCCCCAGCAGGTCGAGGCGGCCGTGGGCCTGTTGGACGAAGGCTCGACCGTGCCCTTCATCGCCCGTTACCGCAAGGAAGTGACCGGTAGCCTGGACGATACCCAGCTGCGCCATCTGGAAGAGCGCCTGCGCTACCTGCGCGAACTCGACGAACGCCGCGCCAGCATCCTGGCCAGCATCGAGGAGCAGGGCAAGCTGACCCCGGAACTGGCCCGCGAAATCAAGCTGGCCGATACCAAGACCCGCCTCGAAGACCTGTACCTGCCGTACAAGCAGAAGCGCCGCACCAAGGGCCAGATCGCCCTGGAAGCCGGCCTCGGCGAGCTGGCCGACGGCCTGTTCAACAACCCCGACCTGGCCCCGGAAAGCGAAGCCGCACGCTTCGTCAACGCCGAAAAGGGCGTGGCCGACGTCAAGGCCGCGCTGGAAGGCGCCAAGTACATCCTCATGGAGCGCTTCGCCGAAGACGCCGCCCTGCTCGACAAGCTGCGCAGTTTTCTCAAGCAGGAATCGGTGCTCAGCGCCCGTGTCGTGCCTGGCAAGGAAGAAGAAGGCGCCAAGTTCCGCGACTACTTCGCCCATGACGAACTGCTGCGCAACGCCCCGTCGCACCGCGCCCTGGCAATTTTCCGCGGGCGTAACGAAGGCGTGCTGAGCGCCTCGCTGAAAGTCGGTGAAGAACTGCCCGGCACCCTGCACCCGTGCGAACTCATGATCAGCAACCATGTCGGCATCGAGAACCGCAACCGCCCTGCCGACAAGTGGCTGGGCGAAGTGGTGCGCTGGACCTGGAAGGTCAAGCTGTACACCCATCTGGAAACCGACCTGTTCGGCGAGCTGCGCGACAACGCCGAAGGCGAGGCGATCAATGTGTTCGCCCACAACCTGCACGACCTGCTGCTAGCCGCCCCGGCCGGCCCTCGCGCCACCCTGGGCTTCGACCCGGGCCTGCGTACCGGCTGCAAGATCGCCGTGGTCGATGCCACAGGCAAGTTGCTGGACCACACCACGGTCTACCCGCACGCGCCGAAGAACGACTGGGACCGCACCATTTCCATCATGGCGGCGTTGTGCGCCAAGCATTCGGTAGAGCTGATCGCCATCGGCAATGGCACCGCCAGCCGCGAAAGTGACAAGCTGGTGACCGAACTGGTCAAGAAGTACCCGGCCTTGAAGATCACCAAGGTCATGGTCTCCGAAGCCGGCGCTTCGGTGTACTCCGCCTCGGAGCTGGCCGCCCGTGAATTCCCGGACCTGGACGTGTCGATCCGTGGTGCCGTGTCGATTGCCCGCCGCCTGCAGGACCCGCTGGCCGAACTGGTGAAGATCGACCCGAAATCCATCGGTGTCGGCCAGTACCAGCACGACGTGTCCCAGCTGAAGCTGGCGCGTGGCCTGGACGCCGTGGTCGAGGACTGCGTGAACGCCGTGGGTGTCGACGTCAACACTGCGTCGGTGGCGCTGCTGACGCGCATCTCCGGCCTCAACGCCACCCTGGCGCAGAACATCGTCGCCCATCGCGATGCCAACGGCCCGTTCGCCACGCGTGCGGCACTGAAAAAGGTCAGCCGCCTGGGTGAGAAAACCTTCGAACAGGCAGCCGGCTTCCTGCGCGTGATGAACGGCGACAACCCGCTGGACGCCTCCGCAGTGCACCCCGAGGCCTACCCGCTGGTGCAGCGAATTGCCGCCGATACCGACCGCGACATTCGCTCGCTGATCGGTGACAGCAGCTTCCTCAAGCGCCTGGACCCGAAGAAGTTCACCGATGAAACCTTCGGCCTGCCGACCGTCACCGACATCCTGCAGGAACTGGACAAGCCTGGCCGCGACCCACGCCCCGAGTTCAAGACCGCCACCTTCCAGGACGGCGTCGAAGACCTCAAGGACCTGGAACCGGGCATGATCCTCGAAGGCGTGGTGACCAACGTCACCAACTTCGGTGCCTTCGTCGACATCGGCGTGCACCAGGACGGCCTGGTACATATTTCGGCGCTGTCGGAGAAGTTCATCAAGGACCCACGTGAAGCGGTCAAGGCCGGCGACGTGGTCAAGGTCAAGGTCATGGAAGTGGACATCCCGCGCAAACGCGTCGGCCTGTCCATGCGCATGAGCGACACCCCGGGCGAAAAGGTCGAAGGCAACCGCGGCGGTAACCGTGGTAATAGCGGCAACCGTCAGCAGCAGGCGCCGCGCCAGCGCGAAACCGCCACTGCAGCCCCGGCCAATAACGCGATGGCCGCGCTGTTCGCCAACGCCAAGCAGCTGAAGAAGAAGTGATGGACGTACCACGCGAGTACGTCGAAAGCGCCTTCAGCCAGCTCCTGGGCTGCCGCCTGCAACGCCTGGAAACAGGTGTTGCCGAGGTAGCCCTGGCGCTCGAGCCACACTTGCGCAACCGTGGCCAGAAGCTGCACGGCGGGGCGATCTTCAGCCTGGTGGACATCGCCATGGGCCTGGCCTGCTCGGCCAGCCATGGCTTCGACCAGCAAAGCGTCACCATCGAGTGCAAGATCAACTACATGCGCGCCGTCAGTGACGGTGAAGTGCTGTGCACCGCCCGTGTGCTGCACGCCGGGCGGCGCACCCTGGTGGTCGACGCCGACGTAGTTCAGGGCGACAAGCTGGTGGCGAAAGCGCAAGGAACCTTTGCCGTTCTCTAGCCCACCAGGCGGTATCTGCGGTATTTTCGGCAACAGCAAGGGGCCGCTTCGCGCCCCATCGCCGGCAAGCCGGGCTCTCACAGGTAATCCACAAGCCTGAAATCGTGGTGCACCTGTTGGAGCCCGGCTTGCCGGCAATGGGCTGCGAAGCGGCCCCCGAAGTCGGCGCTGCGCAATGCCGGAACCGCGTAAACCAGGCGACAACGCCAGTTCCTTTTCCCACTACCCTTGTAGACCGTCTTTTCTACCCCCATATTGGGGCGACTGACGCGTGAAGGAATACATCTTGAGCGACCTCCTCAACCGCCGCCTGAGCCTGCTCGGCGCCAATCTCCCCCTGCTCAAGCAGTGCCTGCACGGTATTGAGCGCGAATGCCTGCGCGTGACCAACGAAGGTCGCCTGGCCCAGACCCCGCATCCGCAAGCCCTGGGATCGGCGCTGACCAACGAGCAGATCACCACCGATTATTCCGAGTCGCTGCTGGAGTTCATCACCCCGGCCCTGCCCGACCCGGCCAAGGTGCTGGAAAGCCTCGAAGAGACCCACCGTTTCGTCTACAGCAAGCTGGGCGACGAATACCTGTGGAGCCCGTCGATGCCCTGCACGCTGCCGGCCGAGGAGGACATCCCGATCGCCGAGTACGGCAGCTCGAACATCGGCAAGCTCAAGCACGTCTACCGCAAGGGCCTGGCCCTGCGCTATGGCCGCACCATGCAGTGCATCGCCGGTATCCATTACAACTTCTCGCTGCCCGAAGCTTTGTGGCCGTTGCTGCGCGCCGCAGAAGGCGGCAGCGAGAGCGACCGCGACTACCAGTCGTCGGCCTATATCGCGCTGATCCGCAATTTCCGCCGCTACAGCTGGCTGCTGATGTACCTGTTCGGCGCCTCGCCGGCACTGGACAAAGGCTTCCTGCGTGGCCGCCCGCACCAGCTCGAAGAGCTGGACGCCGAAACCCTGTACCTGCCCTACGCCACCAGCCTGCGCATGAGCGACCTGGGCTACCAGAGCAACGCCCAGGCCGGCCTCACGCCGTGCTACAACAACCTGGCCAGCTATACCGACAGCCTGCGCAAGGCGGTGGGCACGCCCTACCCGCCTTACGTCGAAGTCGGCACGCACGTGGATGGCGAGTGGGTACAGCTGAACACCAACATCCTGCAGATCGAGAACGAGTACTACTCGAACATTCGCCCCAAGCGCGTCACCTACACCGGCGAGCGGCCGATCCAGGCCCTGACCTCGCGCGGCGTGCAGTACGTGGAAGTGCGTTGCCTGGACATCAACCCGTTCCTGCCGGTGGGCATCGACCTGACCGAGGCACGCTTCCTCGACGCGTTCCTGCTGTTCTGCGCGCTGGAAGACAGCCCGCAACTGGATAACGGCGAATGCGGCCAGTGCACCAGCAACTTCCTGACCGTGGTCAAGGAAGGCCGTCGCCCGGGCCTGGAACTGCGCCGCAATGGCCAGCCGATTGGCCTGAAGGCCTGGGCCAGCGAGCTGATCGGGCATATCCGCCCACTGGCCGAGCTGCTCGACCAGGCGCAAGGCAGTGCAGAACACGGCAAGGCCCTGGATGCCCAACAGGCCAAGGTCGACGATGCCTCGCTGACGCCTTCGGCCCAGGTGCTGGCACGCATGACCGAGCATGACGAGAGCTTCGTCCAGTTTTCCCTGCGCCAAAGCCGTATCCACGCCGAAACCTTCCGCGAGCAGCCACTGCCGGTCGAGCGCCAGCAGGCTTTCGAAACCCTCGCCCGCGACTCGCTGGCCGAGCAGTCGCGCCTGGAACAGCAGGAGGTCGGCGACTTCGATCTGTTCGTCGGCGCCTACCAGGCCAGCATCCTGGCGATCAGCAACTGATGACCCGCACTGCTTCCCCGCGCAGGCCGCGCGCCAGCAGCCAGGCCAGGATCGAGGCGATTCTGGCGGCTGCCCGCGAGTTGCTGGCCGAGCAAGGCGTAGCGGCGCTTTCGATCTATAGCGTGGCCGAACGCGCACAGATTCCACCGTCGTCGGTGTACCACTTTTTCGCCAGCGTGCCGGCTTTGCTGGAGGCGTTGACGGCCGACGTGCACCGGGCGTTTCGCGAGGCCTTGAGTGCACCGATCGACAGCTGCGCCTTCAGCACCTGGCACCAACTGTCGCGGCTGGTCGAGCAGCGCATGCTCGATATCTACAACGAGGATGCCGCAGCGCGTCAGTTGATCCTTGCCCAGCACGGGTTGAGCGAAGTAGTGCAGGCCGACCGCCAGCACGACATGGAACTGGGCGAATTGATGCATAGCTTGTTCGATCGGCATTTCCAGCTGCCGACGATGCCTCACGATGTGGATGTCTTCGCCTTGGCCATGGAGCTGAGCGATCGCGTCTACGCGCACTCCATGCAGCTGTTCGAACAAATCACACCGCGCATGGCCGAGGAAGGCATGCGCGTGTTCGAAGCCTATCTCTCGCTTTACTTGCCGCCCTTCCTGCCACTGCGCTGCAGCGGCTGAGATACAAGTACCACCCCTCGTACCACCGCGATCAATTCAATAAAGGGCAGTCAACACCAGCCCTTGAAGAGACGATTGCTCATGCCCACCTCTGCAAACCACCAGCGCGATCTGGTCAAGACACTGCCTGTTACCGGTACCGGCAGCCCCCGTCATCTACTGGCCGGCAAAGGCAACCTGCTCACGGCAGCGCGGCAATCCCTGGAACGCAGCGCCAGACAGCTGCGAACCCTGTTGAGCCAGGCACCCAGCCTGCAGCAAACCGTGCACGACACCTTGCAGGCTCAACTGCAACTGGACCCCAGCCATTGCGGCTTGCGCCATGGCGAGAGCCAGGTGAGCATGCTGACATTCGCCACCCGCCTGCTGGCTGGCCCGGTCTTTGCCAATCCATTTGCCGACTGGACCCCGTGGGGCTTCACCGATACAGCGGCATACGCAACGACCACTGCCGATACATGGGCGCAGAACCTCGGCCCCGTGGTCAGGGCAGCGCAGTTTCACGCTGCGGGCAATTACTGGGATGGGCGCATGCCCGGTACCGATACCTCGCGAAAAGCCCAGGCAAGCAAACTGCTTCGCCAGCATTTCACCGGCAGTCTGGACACTGCATATGGCCTGGGCACGATAGATATCAAAGGTTGGCTGCGCGGCAGGGAGCCCTCGGCGCAACACGCCCTGCTGGAATGGCAACTGTCGCCAGGAAACACGCTGACCAGTACAGCCGCATTATTGATCCGCCCTCACGCAGGCCAGACACCCTGGCTGCTCTACCTGCCAGCCAGGTTGCATCCGGTGCTGGCGTTCAGCGATCTTGAATCTTTGCGTGACTGGGTCTTCGCCAATCGATCCTGGTTCTGGTCGGACCCCAGATCTTCCATTGTCGAAGGCGCACGACAGAACGTCGTCGTCACCGATGTGCAAAGCGATGGCTTCAGTGCACTACTGGCGGAAATGCTCCGCCAGGATCAGGAAATTACCCAGCACCACCTGCTTCAAGCCTGCCTGCAAAGCGAAACGGACTCACTGGACTTGTCCGACCTGCAAACCTGGGAACGCCAGCGCAGCGATCTGGTTCGCGGGGCACTCGATGCGACGCTGAAAAGCGCCATCGACCAGGTGAACGCTGACGATACCGCCCTGGCGGAGGAAGAGGCTCACTTCGCCGGCCTGGAACAACACCTGCCCATCGCCTGGCGCCAGCAGTCGATAGAGCGTCAGGAAACACTGCTGGAGCAGTATCTGGCCGGAGAGACAGCGCCCACCTCTGCCAAGGTCACGCTCCTGAGGGAACGCCAGGCAGCGCTCGAGGTACTGAAAGATGCCCGGGACGTCTATTTGCTGGAACTGCCAGCCGTGCTGACGAGCACCAACCTCAAGGAACGCGTGGGTGACAACACGCCACTTGAACAGATCAGCGGAGGGCTTTGCCAAGCCTTGCTCAAGGAAGCTCGCCTGCAGCACACGATGGGGGAGCTGTCAGATACGCATCTGGACTGGATCGAGCAGCTCGTCGACAGGCCCAAGCCTGGCCTGCAACGCCTGGTACAGGCCAGCACCCTGGAGCTGGTGATTGCAGAACAGAGCTGGCAGTTGCACGGTTACATGACCTTCCGTGCCCTTCCCGGAGAAAACGACGACACCCACGCCCCCGGCATACTGCTTTACAGGCCAGGCCAACGTGGCGGGCTGCGGGCTTTCGAACACGAGGCGGCCCTTGCCGGAAGTCTGCTGGCTACGCTGCATGGCGCATGGCCGGACGCACTGCTGGAAGCGGCGCAGCCGGCCGACAGCCTGCAATTGCTGGAGGCTCTGGCCAACGCCACATCGGTATCGTTCAGCCATACAGCGATCGAGTCGCACTTCATGCAGCATTGCGTGGAGGCTATTGTTGCAGCGCTGCCTGCCGACATCTCGAAGGAGCATGTCCGACAGCGCCTGTGCATAAGCGCGAACCGCGCCAGGGAGATGGCCCTGGCACGGTTCGCGGAGAAGAACCGTACCAGCAACATGCACGCACAGCTTGCCCCCTTACGTCACCTTGACCCGCAGCAGCTCGACGGTATGGCCAAACAGGTCGATGCGTTGCGAGGCGCACTGCTTGCCTCAAGTGACCTGCTCAGGATCAGCTTGCCGTCACGCAAGCAATTCACCCGCCACCTGTTGCATCAACATCTGCGCAACGAATTTGCCATTCAGGACATTCCGCAGATCATCCTCGACATCGCCGACAGCGTAGCCGTGAAAAAGGTGGTAACCGGCCAATCGGCCACTGGCGGCGCTGGGTCCCGGGATATACCGGTGTTCAGCGAAAAGCGCAGTGACGTTAATCTGGAAGCCTTCATACTGCTGGCACTGGATGACAATCGGCGGCTCAGGCTGGGCAATGCCACAATCAGGTGCAAGCCGGCGAACCGCACGCTGGAACTGGCCCTTACGCCAGCCTATATCACCAGGCTGATTACCCAGCTGGATGCCGCCGGCAGCTACGAACAACGTATCGTCAAGGCCTACCTGGGCTTTGCCCACGAGTCCGGCTGGCAGGCGCAATGGCGCCAGGAAACCCTGCGTGAGCCTTACGAACACCGCCTGCGGCTGCTGACCTTGAGCAGGCCAGCCAGCCTTGACACCGCAGGCCAGCAGCTATTGGAAAGGTTCTGCCATGAGCAGGTCGACGGCACTGTCGCCAGAACCATCACCTACCACGCGCTGGTGCTGGCACCGGGCACTGCTGCTGACGGGTCCAGTAACAGCGTGGGCCTGTCGGGTATCAGCGTCATCAAGGGTATGGCGGGGCCGGTACTGCTGTATATGCCGGATGCCCCCAACGGCAGGATCATCACTCAGCATGCAACCCCCCAGGTCGCCTGCGAGGCGCTGCAAACGATGGCGCTGGAGCGTGGCATGGCCCACTATCTGGCAACCCGGACGCAGGCCGGTAACCCGGATGAACATGAGCGGTACATCAACCAGGCATTGCGAACCGGATTCCACACCTTCATAGGCATGGGTTCGGTGCGCAATGAAACCTTGCCAACCTACGAAGCCGCCCAGGACATGGGTGAACTCATCCGCACTCATCGCGCCACCTCGCGTAGCCAGGCCGACATGGCGCTTGCCGAGCCCGAGGTGTTCAACCGTTACTTCTTTCTCGGCTTGAGGCTGGCACTCAGCATATTGCCCGGCGCAGGCACAGCGTTGGCGCTGTACGATGGCTGGCACACGGCGAACGCCGCTGTCTCGGCATTCGACAGGGGTGAGCTGGAAGAGGGCCTGCAACACCTGGTCAGCCTGCTACAGTCGTTGACCGATGCCCTGCTCACGCTTGCACCGGTGACGGCCACCGCAGGCAATTCCGCAGCCACTGCACGCCAGTTGACCCGACAACGCCAGCGTCTTGACCCGTTCAGGCCAACCGGCGGAATTCGCAAGACCCCGCCAAGCCCATTCGCGGGTTACGAGGCAGAATTACCAGCAGGCCCGATGGTACCTTCCGCCCATCCCCAAGGGGCGAGTGTGTTCGAACACACTGCAAGCCAACAACACTTCATCTCGCGCAACAACGCCTGGTATGCAGTGGGCTGGAACCCGGCGCACGCCACCTGGCGGCTCAAACCCCAAGGCCTGCGCACCTACCGCCAACCTGTGCGCTTGAGTGAACAGGGGCTCTGGGAAACCCCGGGAAGGCTGAGCGGCCTGCTGGTCGACAACGGCCTGCAAGGCGGCGGCGGCATACTCACCACCCTGCACAATCAGGGCATCGCATACTGGCGCAGGCTCCTTCGCCGACACCCCCGGCAATTGACCGGCATGGATCTCGCGCACGATGTAAACGACGGGCTGGTGCGTACGCGAGATAGCCTGAGGACCAGGGAAGCCAGCTACCGCACGGCCCGCCAGGCAGTCGCAGATGGGGTTCGCCCGACCGACTCGCAAAGGGTTGCGCTCGCCAACGCACGTCGTCAGCTGGTCGAAGAACTCAACCGCAACATCGAGTTCAACACGCGCAGCCTTGTGCGCCTGCGCGAACAGCGTTCCACGCTGAGCAGGGCGGACCACGCCAGGTTCGCCGCAATATGTGAGGAAAACATCAGCGAGATGAGCGTCCGCGAGATGCGCCTGGTGTCGGAACGCTTCACCCTGGCGACGAATGAGGTCCAGCGTGCTAAAGCTGCGTTCCAGGCCCTGCATGGGCACACTGCCACCATCGAACGGGTGGAGCGCCTGACCCAGGAGGTATTGACGGCCAATCGTGAGCTGATCGAAACCTTGCAGGAAGTGGAGCGCTTGGCCATTCGTCATCAGGCCAGGCGCAATACCTTGCAAGGCAGCGCATTGACCCGTTACCAGCTGTTGGTAGAAGAGACAGGATTGGTCCTCGATCTTACCAATGCACGACTTGCCCGGGCATCGATTCTTTCGCTGACGCTATTCAAGGCAAGCGCCGTCGGACATCCGCAGATCAGCGCATTCATGACACACTTCCACGAGCAAGGCGTTGCATTGCGCAGCACCCTCTACAGCCACCTGCAATTGCCCCAGGCCAGTCTAAGTCGAGCCCAGGAGCGCAACTTCCTGCGAAGCGCACAAAGCCACTACGCACGATTCCTGAACTACGTCAGGGCGTGGGAAGACAATTTCCAGAACCTTCTGTCGCCCGAGGAAAACCGTTCGCTGCGACAGCTGCTGCGTCAGCTGATCGACGACATCGAAAACAGCCTCGACAGGGCCAATGCCGCCCGACAACGCACCGGTCGCCAGCCTGGGCAGGGAATTAGCCGGCCACGCCTGTTCGAAACCGTGGAAGGCCCGCTGATCGGCACCGAGTACGTCGAGCGAGGGCAGGCACGCATGCGTATCAACCAGCCACATTCCGATCAAGCCCATACCACTTATGCCAGGAACGAAACAGGCCAATGGCAGTTGTCGACAACACAACGCGCGGCGCCCACCCAGGCAATGGCGAACCTGGTGGAAACCGCCACGGCTCGTCTGGACGATATTCCCAGGCAGCAGGCCAAGCTACGCCGGTATCAGACGCCGCAAGCAGTCCCTGCCGACCTGGAGGACATCGCCCAAGGGCACGCGCAGCAGCTGCGCTTCATTGCCGACAGGATTGGTCAGAAAGCAGGGGATGCAATGACCGATGGGCAACGAACCTTGACGCAAAGGCTGAATACCGCTGCCGAGCAGATGGAGGCACTTGGCCGCGAATTGCGCATCGCCCAGACCAAGGTCACCAGAAAGCCTACCGTTGGTTATCTGGAATACCTGCTTGCCGAGCGGGAAGTCGAAATTGCCTGGTCGCGCACTTTGAATCCCAAGCTGGACCGCAAAGGCAACCCGGTCGAATACCTGGAGGAATATCGCATCCTTGATCGGAGTAGCCGGCAGGCCTTGTGGTATGCACACTTTCACTTCCGACAAAAACCGGCACAAGGTTTCAACCGGCTGGAAGCAGGCCACCTGAAACTGGCGAGCGAACGTGACATGGGGAACGGCGCCTGGCGCGGCAGCATGAACGAGACCCAGGCCAACCGGCTATTCGGCAACCTGCGGCCGGCCAGCTGACGCAGCATCATTGGAGCCGCTGTGCGGCCCTTCGCGGGCACGCCCGCTCCCACAGGGTCCGCGCAAAACCTGAAACCTGCGCAGGACCTGTGGGAGCGGGCGTGCCCGCGAAGGGCTGCCAAGCAGCCCCATGGTCAACGCCCATCACAGCTTGGCGATAGACACTTCGGTCGATTTCACGAAGGCAATCACTTCACTACCCACTTGCAACTCCAGCTCACGCACGGAGCGGGTAGTGATGACCGAAGTGACGATGCCCGAGGCAGTCTGCACGTCGATTTCCGACAGTACCGGGCCTTCGAGGATTTCCTTCACGGTGCCTTTGAACTGGTTGCGAACGTTGATGGCTTTGATAGTCATGATTTGCTTCCTTTTGGCTTCTGGGGTTCAGTGCGCCCAACGCAGTTGCGTGGGCAAAGGGGCTACAGGATCCGGCTCGGGCGCAGCGCCCGGGGCCGACAGAACACGGTTGAGCACTTCGCTTTCCAGCGCGGCCAGGCGGTGCGAACCACGCGCCCGAGGCCGTGCAAGGTCGACAGTGAGGTCGAGCCCGACCTCGCCATCCTCGATCAGGATCACCCGGTCAGCCACGGCGACTGCCTCGCTGACATCGTGGGTAACCAGCAACACGGTGAAGCCGTGCTGACGCCACAGGCGCTCGATCAGTTGCTGCATCTCGATACGAGTCAATGCATCCAGCGCACCGAGCGGCTCGTCCAGCAGCAGCAGGCGCGGCTGATGAATCAGCGCCCGGGCCAAGGCCACGCGCTGCTTCTGGCCACCCGACAGAGCCGCCGGCCATTCATTGGCGCGGTCGGCCAGGCCAACCGACTCCAAAGCTTCCCGCGCACGCGGGCGCCAGTCGCCAGACAGGCCCAGGCCAACGTTGTCGATTACCTTCTTCCACGGCAGCAGGCGTGCGTCCTGGAACATCAGGCGGGTTTCTTCGCGGGCCTGTTCCAGCGGCGCCGCACCGGCCAGCAACTGGCCTGCAGTGGGCTGGTCGAGACCAGCCAGCAGGCGCAGCAAGGTACTCTTGCCGCAACCACTGCGGCCGACGATGGCGACAAACTGACCGGCAGGAATGTGTAGCTCGATGCCCTTGAGCACTTCGCGCTGGCCAAAGGTCTTGCGCAGGCCGCTGGAAGCCAGCGGGATGCCACGCAGCAAGCGCGGCGGCTGTTCCTTGAGTACGGTCATGCGCCCTCCTTCTTCGCCACTTGATAGGCCGGGTGCCAGCGCAGCCACACACGTTCCAGGCCGCGGGCGGCGAGGTCGGCGAGTTTGCCGAGCACGGCATACAGGACGATGGCCAGCACCACCACGTCGGTCTGCAGGAACTCACGAGCGTTCATTGCCAGGTAGCCGATGCCGGAACTGGCCGAAATGGTTTCGGCAACGATCAGGGTCAGCCACATGAAGCCCAGAGCGAAACGCACGCCTACCAGGATCGAAGGCAGCGCCCCAGGCAGGATCACCTGGCGGAACAGGCTGAAGCCGGACAGGCCGTAGCTGCGCGCCATTTCCACCAGCGCCGGGTCGACGTTGCGGATGCCGTGGTAAGTGTTCAGGTAGATCGGGAACAGCGTGCCCAGCGCGACCAGGAAGATCTTTGCCGACTCGTCGATACCGAACCACAGGATCACCAGCGGGATCAGCGCCAGGTGCGGCACGTTGCGGATCATCTGCACCGAGCTGTCGAGCAGGCGTTCGCCCCAATTCGACAGGCCGGTGATGAAGCCCAGCACCAGGCCGATGCTGCCACCGATGAGGAAGCCCAGCCCGGCACGCCAGCCACTGATGGCCAGGTGGGTCCAGATCTCGCCGCTGCGCACCAGCTCGACGCCGGCACTGAGCACGGCGCTGGGCGCCGGCAGGATGCGCGTCGACAGCCAGCCGGCGCTGACCGCCAGCTGCCAGACGGCCAGCAGCAGTACCGGCAGCGCCCATGGTGCCAGGCGCTGGCCAAGGTTGTTGGAGGTTGCACGACTCATGGCCTGGCCCTCAGCTCTGCGCAACGGACTTGGGCAGGATATCGTTGGCCACCATTTCACCAAACGGGCTCACATAACCACCGGTCTTGGCTTGCTCCGGGCGTTGCACATCCAGGTGCGGGAACAGCAGCTCGGCCACCCGGTACGACTCTTCCAGGTGCGGGTAGCCGGAGAAGATGAAGGTATCGATACCCAGCTCGGCGTACTCCTTGACCCGCGCCGCGACGGTCGGGCCGTCACCCACCAGCGCGGTGCCGGCACCACCACGCACCAGGCCGACACCAGCCCACAGGTTGGGGCTGACCTCCAGCTTGTCACGGTTGCCGTTGTGCAGGGCTGCCATGCGTTGCTGGCCGACCGAGTCGAAGCGCGCCAGCGAGGCCTGGGCGCGAGCGATGGTGTCGTCGTCCAGGTGCGAAATGAGTTTGTCGGCAGCGGCCCAGGCTTCTTCGTTGGTTTCCCGCACGATCACGTGCAGGCGGATGCCGAAGCGCACTTGGCGGCCCTGGGCGGCAGCTTTCTCACGCACCTGGGCGATTTTTTCAGCGACCGCACTCGGCGGCTCGCCCCAGGTCAGGTACAGCTCGACCTGCTCCGCGGCCAGGTCCTGTGCGGCTTCGGAGGAGCCGCCGAAATACAGTGGCGGGCGTGGTTGCTGGATTGGCGGATAGAGCAGCTTGGCGCCCTTCACCTGGATGTGCTTGCCGTCGTAGTCGACCACTTCGCCTTCCAGCACCTTGCGCCAGATACGGGTGAACTCCACAGAGGCTTCATAACGTTCCTGATGGTTCAGGTGCAGGCCGTCACCGGCCAACTCGTCCGGGTCGCCACCGGTCACCAGGTTGAACAGCGCGCGGCCGTTGGACAGGCGATCAAGGGTTGCTGCCTGGCGTGCCGCCACGGTCGGCGAAATGATTCCGGGGCGCAGGGCGACCAGGAACTTCAGGCGCTGGGTCACCGGTATCAGCGATGCCGCAACCAGCCAGGAATCCTCGCAGGAACGCCCGGTAGGGATCAGCACGCCACCAAAGCCAAGCCGGTCGGCCGCCTGGGCGATCTGCTGCAGGTAGCCATGGTCGACGGCGCGCGCGCCATCGGAGGTGCCCAGGTACTTGCCGTCACCGTGGGTAGGAAGAAACCAGAAGATGTTCAGGCTCATTGGAGTTGTCTCCTCAAGGGGGCTCAGCCAGGGCGACGCCCCGGCGCAGGCAAATCAATCAAGGCGCACTGGCGACCTTGGCCGGGGGTGTCCAGATCACGTCCTTGATGCTCAGCGGCTTGGGAATCAGCTTCAGTGCCTGGAACGTGTCAGCGATCTTCTGTTGCGCAGCCACCACTTCCGGGGTGAGCGGCGCGGCACCGTAGCCTTGGCGCTTGACCGAGGTCAGGGTGATGTCGGCGGGCAGGCCGAGCAGTGGTGCGACCTGGTCGGTCACTTCCTGCGGGTTGGCCCGGGACCATTCACCCACGGCGCGCACTTCTTCGATCAGGGTGTTGATCACCGCCGGGTGCTGGGTCGCGTAGTTGCGAGTGGCCAGGTAGAACTGATGGTTGTCGACCAGGCCCTTGCCGTCGCGCAAGGTATGAGCCTGCAGCTGTTTCTCGGCGGCAGCCTGGTACGGGTCCCAGATCACCCAGGCATCCACGCTGCCGCGCTCGAAGGCGGCCCGGGCATCGGCCGGGGGCAGGTACACCGGCTGGATATCGCTGTATTTCAGGCCTGCGTCGTCCAGGGCGCGAACCAGCAGGTAGTGGACGTTGGAGCCTTTGTTGAGAGCGACTTTCTTGCCCTTGAGGTCTTTGACCGACTGGATGGGCGAGCCCTTCGGCACCAGGATCGCCTCGCTGTGCGGCGCTGGCGGCTCGTAGGCGACGTACAGCAGGTCGGCACCGGCGGCCTGGGCGAACACCGGTGGGGTTTCGCCGGTCACGCCAAAATCGATGGAGCCAACGTTCAGCCCTTCAAGCAGTTGCGGGCCGCCGGGGAACTCGGTCCATTGCACCTGCACGCCCTGCTCGGCCAGGCGCTTTTCCAGCGTGCCCTTGGCCTTGAGCAGCACCAGGGTGCCGTATTTCTGGTAACCGATACGCAGGCTCTCGGCCTGGGCTTGGGTAATGGCGCCGAAGGACACAGCCGCCGCAAACAGGGCGACCAGACCGCGACGCAAGAAGACTGTGCGCATGGCGCTCTCCTGTGCGAGTGGGTTCGGGTTGCACCTGCTTGCCTCGTTGTCGGGCGAGTAAGGTGGTGAAGCGGGTCAAGCCAGTCAGATGCTCCAGCGAGCGCTGATCAGGCGTTCGTTCAATACGCCGGGAGCCACGGGGCGCGGCCGGCGGGCCAGCGCAACATGGAAGGTTTCCAGCGCGTCCTGCAGGCGTTCTTCCAGCGCCGCTGCCAGCTGCGCGGGTCTGCTGCCTTCTGCGTAGGCGACCTGGCTGTCGTCGGCGAAGATCCCTTGCAGGGTCTCTTGCGCCTTGAGTGCCGACAGCACGGGTTTCAGTGCGTAATCCACCGCCAGCATGTGGGCGATGCTGCCGCCGGTGGCGATTGGCAACACGATCTTGTGTGCCAGGGCGCGTTCGGGCAGCAGGTCGAGCAAGGTTTTCAGGGCACCGGCGAACGAGGCCTTGTACACCGGAGTGGCGACGATCAGGCCATCGGCCTGGGCCACCAGCTGCTGGAAGTGCTGCACCTGCGGGCTGTCGAAACGGGCGTGCAGCAGGTCTTCGGCGGGAAAGTCACGTACCTGGAACGTCACTACCTCGACGCCCTGGTCCTGCAGCCACTGGCGAGAACGCTCCAGCAGCACGCCGGAGCGTGAACGGGTACTGGGGCTTCCACCGATTGATACGACCAGCATTGCAGCGCTTCCTTGTGTTCTGTTGGAGGTGACATTAACAGCCGACGCATATATCTAGAAATCATATTTTTTCATTTGTTTATTCCATTTTTATCAATTTCCTATTTTGGCCCTTTCGCGGGTAAACCCGCTCCCACAGGGACCGCACCAGGCCTGGGGCTTCCGTTATCCCTGTGGGAGCGGGTTTACCCGCGAAGAAGCCCATGCAGTTTCAGCAGGCATAAAAAAGGGCCGTCGAAACGGCCCGAATATCCCTGCTATGGCTAAGAGCAATGCAACGAGGAATCCTTTAACGATTGGGCTGCGGGGTCAGCCGCAGATAGGGTTTGACCGCCCGGTAACCTTTGGGGAAGCGCTGCTTGATCTCTTCCTCGTCCTTCAGCGAGGGCACGATCACCACGTCGTCACCGTCCTGCCAGTTCCCTGGTGTGGCGACCTTGTGGTTGTCGGTCAGCTGCAGCGAGTCGATCACCCGCAAGATTTCGTTGAAGTTGCGCCCGGTACTGGCCGGGTAGGTGATGGTCAGGCGCACCTTCTTGTTCGGGTCGATGACGAACAGCGAGCGCACGGTCAGGGTGTCGCTGGCGTTCGGGTGGATGAGGTCGTACAGGTCGGACACCTTGCGGTCGGCGTCGGCGATGATCGGGAAGTTGACCACGGTGTTCTGGGTTTCGTTGATGTCATCGATCCAGCGGTGGTGCGAATCGACCGGGTCTACCGACAGGGCAATGGCCTTGACACCGCGTTTGGCGAAATCGTCCTTCAGCTTGGCGGTCAGGCCCAGCTCGGTGGTGCAAACCGGGGTGAAGTCGGCCGGGTGGGAGAACAGAACCCCCCAGCTGTTGCCCAGCCACTCGTGGAAGCGGATCTTGCCTTCGCTGGAATCCTGTTCGAAATCGGGGGCGATATCGCCGAGTTTTAGGCTCATGGGCTGCGGCTCCTGTGCTGGGTTCTGTACCGTATGGGTTCAATGTGCCTGCATTCGATTAAAAATAAAAAGAATAAATACTGATTTATTTATAACCTGCAGGAATTTAGAATTTCAGACATAAAAAAGCCTCGCACTAGGCGAGGCTTCTTGTTCAGCTACGGCTTACAGGAAGTTGTAAGTGTAGTTCACGATGAAGCGAGTCTGGTCTTTGTCCAAAGCGCTCTCACCGCTACCACGGTAGACACCTTGACGCAGGCTGAAGCCCAGGCCTTTGAGAGCGCCTTGCTGAAGGGTGTAGTCGACGCGTGCGTCGCGTTCCCATTCGTTGTAGCTGCCGTCGCCCGACTTGTTGCGGACATCGTCACCACGCAGGTAGGCCACCGAAGCCTTCAGGCCTGGAACGCCCAGAGCCGCGAAGTCATAGGAGTACTGACCGAAAGTGGTGTTTTCACCGGCGCGAGCGAACTGGTTGATCATGCTGTCAGTGAACAGGTAGAAGCTTGCGCCACCATTGCCTTCCAGCGAGGAAGTGGAGCCGTCCTTGCGGACGCTACCCTGGTTCAGCCAGACGAAACCACCATCGTCACCCACTTGCTGGTGACCGAGCATCAGCGCGTGGCCACCCAGGGTGTAGGTGAACATGGCGCTCCAGGTCTTGTTGTCGACCTCGCCCGCGTTTTTCGCGTAGCCACCGTTGTTGTCGAAGGCGTAACCGGTCTCGCCATTCTTGCCGTCGCTGCGGCTATCGAAGTAGCGCAGGTCGGTCTTGAACGACTGGTTGTCGGCGATCTTGAAGACGTGAGTGGCACCCAGGAAGTGCTGCTTGTAGAAGTCTTCCAGGTTCGAGTAGTAGTACTGCAGGGTCAGGTCTGGAGTGAGCTTGTAGTCACCACCGGCGAACTGGAACTTGTTGCTGTCGCGGAAGGCACCCGAAACCGACAGACCGGTACGGTTGCTCGAAGCACGACCCATGGCGTGGGTCAATTGACCTGCGTTGAGGGTCAGGTTGTCGATTTCCTTCGACTGAAGGGTGCCACCCTCGAAGGTCTGCGGCAGCAGACGGCCGTCGTTGGACACCAGGATCGGCAGCATAGGCGCCAGGGCGCTACCGTAGTGGACCTCGGTCTTGGAGAAGCGAGCCTTGGCGTTACCACCAATGCGTGCCCAGTCGTGGACTGCCGAACCATCGGAGTCGCTTGGGAAGAAAGTATTGTTGGCATCAGGACGGCTGCCACGGCCACCATCCAGGTGAATGCCCCACAGCGCTTGAACATCGACACCGAAGCCCACGGTGCCTTCGGTGAAGCCAGACAGGTAGTCGAGCTTGAAGCCCTGACCGCTTTCTTTCTGGTCGATACCGCTTTCACGGTTGTCGTCGTTGAAGTACATGGTGCGCGAGCTGAGCGACAGTTTGCTGTCTTCAACGAAACCGGCAGCGCCTGCTTGTTGGGCGAGAACCCCCAGTGCCACGGCCAGGGCCAGGCTGGACTTGTACATGTTTTGCTCCTCTACGTTCTAATTCTTGTGTATCTCTGGCGGAAGGGTCTTGTGCCCCGCTCACCGTGGATTGGCGATTTAGTCCCAAAGCGTGACCATGAAGTCAATCGTTTCTAAACGTTTCGCGACTTTGGTCTAAGACGCCAGCTGCGCTACAGGATAATGACAATCCTATAAATCCAAAATGACCGTTTTATGAATTGCTAAGATTTTTACGGAATATGTTAGGAACTGTTACTGCATTTTGTTGTATCAACGGCCATTGTCATAACTAAAGGTTATTTGCAAACGTTTGCTCATAACCTAATTCCGGATCGTTCTATCGGGACGGAAAAGCCTAGCAGCGGTCTCTGGTTTCGCCATTGAGCGAAATCACCCCGAGTCGCGCCGTAATGCGATCGATGTGGGAGCGGGCATGCCCGCGAAGCAGGCGACGCGGTGGATGGCACCGGCGTCGCCGGTGTTCGCGGGCACGCCCGCTCCCACATCGGTCGCACTACGGTGGCATGGATTAGCAATTGGCTCCTAAGCTAATGCAAAAAAGTTATTTATTTTAGTTTTCTTAGATCATTTAGCCTTCTCGCCATCCATCACACCCGATTGCCTGACGAGAGGTTCACCATGATCCCGCACGCTCCGCTGCGCCTGTTCGCCGCCCTGACCCTCGCCAGCGCCAGCTGGTTGGCCCAGGCCGCAGACCTCACCGTGGCCTACCAGACCACCGTCGACCCAGCCAAGGTGGCGCAGGTCGATGGCAACTACGAAAAAGCCAGCAAGGCCAGCATCGACTGGCGCAAGTTCGACAACGGCGCCGACGTGATCACCGCCGTAGCCAGCGGCGATGTGCAGATCGGCTACCTGGGCTCCAGCCCGTTGGCCGCCGCAGCCACCCGCAAGCTGCCGGTCGAGACCTTCCTGATTGCCACGCAGATTGGCGCCGGTGAAGCACTGGTCGCCCGCGACAGCATCAAGACTCCGCAAGACCTGGTCGGCAAGAAGGTCGCCGTGCCGTTCGTCTCCACCGGCCACTACAGCCTGCTGGCTGCGCTGAAGACCTGGAACATCGACCCGTCCAAGGTGCAGATCCTCAACCTGGCGCCGCCGGCAATCATTGCTGCCTGGAAGCGCGGCGATATCGACGCCACCTACGTCTGGGACCCGGCCCTGGGCGTGGCCAAGGAAAACGGCAAGGTGCTGATCACCTCCGGCGAGCTGGCCAAGAAAGGTGCGCCGACCTTCGACGCATGGATCGTGCGCAAGGACTTCGCCGCCAAGCACCCCGACGTGGTCAAGGCCTTTGCCAAGGTCACCCTTGACGCCTACGCCGACTACCGCAAAAACCCGCAAGCCTGGCTGGCCAACCCCGACAACGTGAGCAAGCTGGCCAAACTGTCGGGCGCCAAGCCTGCTGACATCCCGGTGCTGCTGCAGGGCAACGTCTACCCGCTGGCCGCCGACCAGGCCAACGCACTGGGCGCGCCGACCACCCAGGCGCTGACCGACACGGCCACCTTCCTCAAGCAGCAAGGCAAGGTCGACGCGGTACTGCCGGACTACTCACCGTACGTCAGCGCCCAGTACCTCCCCAACTAAGCCTGTAGAAAACCGACCGGAGCCTGCCATGGCCTTGCTCGAACTGGAGCGCATCAGCGCACAGTACCCCGGTGCCGAAACCCCGGTACTGGCCGACATCAACCTGAGCCTGGGGCCACGCCAACTGCTGGTGGCCCTGGGGCCTTCCGGCAGCGGCAAGACCTCGCTGCTCAACCTCATCGCCGGCTTCGTCGCCCCCAGCGGCGGGCGCATCACCCTGGACGGCGTGCCCGTCCAGGGCCCCGGTGCCGAGCGCGGCGTAGTGTTCCAGGACGATGCGCTGCTGCCCTGGCAGAACGTGCTGGGCAACGTCGCATTCGGCCTGGAACTGGCCGGCGTGCCGCGCGCCGAGCGTGAAGCCAAGGCTCGCGAAATGCTGGCCCTGGTCGACCTCGAAGGCTTTGGCGAACGGCGTATCTGGCAATTGTCCGGTGGCCAGAAGCAGCGCGTCGGCCTGGCTCGGGCATTGGCAGCCAACCCACGGGTGCTGCTGATGGACGAACCGTTCGGCGCACTTGATGCCTTCACCCGCGAGCAGATGCAGGAGCTGTTGCTGCAGGTATGGCAACGCACCGCCAAGCCGGTGTTCCTTATTACCCACGACATCGAAGAAGCAGTGTTTCTTGCCAGCGAGCTGGTACTGCTGGCGCCCAACCCGGGGCGCGTGGTGGAGCGCCTGCAACTGGACTTCGGCCAGCGGTACGCAGCCGGTGAACCGGCGCGGGCGATCAAGTCCGACCCGGCCTTCATCGAAACTCGCGAACACGTACTGGCGCGGGTGTTCTCCCAACGTCAAAACCTGCAGGAGCGCGCATGAGCAGCCTTGACCTGCCGGTCGCCGGCAAACACAACCCCCAACCCCGGCCAGCCACCAAGCTGCGCCGCACCCTGCCCACCCGCTGGATCAGCACCCTGACCCTGGCCAGCTTGCTGTTGGCCTGGTGGCTGGTGACAGCGGCCGGCTGGATCGAGCCGCTGTTCCTGCCCTCGCCCGCCGACATCCTGGCCAAGGCCGGGACCTTGCTGACCCAAGGCTACATGGATGCCAGCCTGTGGCAGCACCTGGGTGCCAGCCTGGGGCGCATCGGCGTGGCCCTGCTGGCGGCCACCCTCACCGCCATCCCGGTGGGTATCGCCATCGGCTACAACCGCGTGGCCCGCGGCATTCTCGACCCGCTGATCGAGTTCTACCGGCCGATCCCGCCGTTGGCCTACTTGCCGCTGATCGTCATCTGGTGCGGCATCGGCGAGCTGTCCAAGGTGCTGCTGATCTACCTGGCAATCTTCGCCCCCATCGCCATTGCCACCGCCACCGGTGTGCGCACGGTCGACCCGGCCAAGCTGCGTGCCGCGCAGTCGCTGGGCGCGACCAAGGCCCAGCTGATCCGTCATGTGATCCTGCCCAGCGCCCTGCCCGACATCCTCACCGGCATCCGAATTGGCCTTGGGGTCGGCTGGTCGACCCTGGTGGCCGCCGAACTGATCGCCGCCACCAGCGGCCTGGGCTTCATGGTGCAGTCGGCGGCACAGTTCCTGGTTACCGATGTGGTGGTGCTGGGCATCCTGCTGATCGCCCTGATCGCCTTCGCCCTGGAAATGGGCCTGCGTGCCCTGCAACGCAAGCTGGTGCCTTGGCACGGGCAGAGCCACTGAACCCTGTTGACCACGCCAGCAGCCTGGCGCCTGATTGAAGAGACCGACATGAGCCTGACCATCACCCCCCTCAGCCCGGCGCTTGGCGCCCAGATCAGCGGCGTGGACATCAGCCGTGATATCACCGTCGAAGAACGTGACGCCATCGAGCAGGCACTGCTGCAACACCAGGTGCTGTTCTTCCGCGACCAGCCGATCAACCCGCAGCAGCAGGCGCGTTTTGCCGCCCGCTTCGGCGACCTGCATATCCACCCGATCTACCCCAACGTTCCGGAAACCCCGCAGGTACTGATCCTCGACACAGCGGTGACCGATGTGCGCGACAACGCGGTGTGGCACACCGATGTGACCTTCCTGCCGACCCCGGCCCTGGGCGCGGTGCTCAGCGCCAAGCAGTTGCCGGCCTACGGTGGCGATACCTTGTGGGCCAGCGGCATCGCTGCCTTCGAAGCCTTGTCGGCACCGCTGCGCGAGATGCTCGACGGGCTGACCGCCACCCATGACTTCACCAAGTCGTTCCCGCTGGAGCGCTTTGGTACCACGCCGGAAGACCTGGCGCGCTGGGAAGCAACCCGGCGCAACAACCCGCCGCTGTCGCACCCGGTGGTGCGCACGCATCCGGTGAGCGGGCGCAAGGCGCTGTTCGTCAATGAGGGGTTCACCACGCGCATCAATGAGCTGAGCGAGCTGGAAAGCGAGGCGCTGCTGAAACTGCTGTTCGCCCATGCGACGCGGCCGGAGTTCAGCATTCGCTGGCGGTGGCAGGAGAATGACGTGGCGTTCTGGGACAACCGCGTGACCCAGCATTTTGCCGTGGATGACTACCGACCGAACCGGCGGGTGATGCATCGGGCGACCATCCTCGGGGATGCGCCCTTCTAGTTTTTGCCTGTACCGGCCTCTTCGCGGGTAAACCCGCTCCCACAGGTGCTACACAGGCTTCAAAACCAGCGCCGTACCTGTGGGAGCGGGTTTACCCGCGAAGAGGCCGGTACAGGTTATTACCTGACCAGATGCAGGAACTGCATGTGCCGCTCGTACTGGTCGAGGATGTCGTTGATGATCTGCTCTTTGCTGTAGCCCACCAGGTCATAGTTCTGGCTGCCTTCGCTCAGGTGCACCTCCGCCCGGTAGTAACGGCGGTTCTTCAACTCCTGCGTACCCAGCCCACCCAGGGCGAACGATGGCGTGAAGTAGCCACGCATCTGCACCTGGTAAATGAACGGCTGTTCCTCGCCATGGCCAATCTTCAGGCTGACGTTGTCATGGCTCGGGTCGTCCTGGGTAATCAGCACCAGGCCCTTCTGTTCGAACACTTCACGCACATCGGCAATTGCCGGGCGCACCACGTCGTCCATGAAGCGGTACACCTCATCACGCGACGGGAAGTGCACCGCCTGGCTCAGGCGCTGGCGCCAGCCGCCACGGCCGCGGCGTGACTGGGCGAACGGGGCCAGCGAATGCATCTGTGCGATCTGCCGTTGCGACTCCAGGTAGAACGCCTTGTGCAGCCCCCACATCATGCACAGCAAGATAAGCGAGAACGGCAATGAGGTCAGCACCACCGCCGATTTCAGCGAATCGATGCTGCCAGCGAACAGCAGCGCACTGGTGATCAGCGCCGTCATCGCCCCCCAGAAGATACGCAGCCAGTTCGGCCCGTCCTCGTCGGCATCGCCACCCTTGGCCGACAAGGTCGACAGCACCACGGTACCCGAGTCGGCAGAGGTGACGAAGAACACGAAACTGATGAACACCGTCATGGCGATCACCGTCTTGCTCCAGGGGTAGGTCTCCAGCAGCAGGTACAGGCTCATCGACGGATTATCCAGCGCCGACTGGCCCAGCGCTGTCATGCCGTGGTTGATGACCTGGTCCAGGGCGCTGTTGCCGAAGATGGACATCCACGCCAGGGTGAAGCCCAGCGGAATCAACAGCACGCCAAAGACGAACTCGCGGATTGTGCGGCCACGGGAGATGCGGGCGATGAACAGGCCCACGAACGGCGCCCAGGCAATCCACCAGGCCCAGTAGAACACCGTCCAGCCGCCCAGCCAGTCGCGATTTTCGCCATAGGCATAGACGTCGAAGCTCTTGCGCGGCAAGGCACCCAGGTAGTCGCCGAGGTTCTGGATCAGCGTGTTGAACAAATGCTGGGTAGGCCCGGCGAACAACACGAACAGCAACAGCGCGCAGGCCAGGAACAGGTTGATGTCGCTCATCACCCGCACGCCCTTCTCCACCCCGGCGACGGCGACCGCCACCGCCGCGCCCATCATCAGGGTGATGAGCAGCACCTGCACCCACTGGCTGTGGTCGATGCCGAACAGGTAGTCGAGGCCGGCGTTCAGGTGCAGCACGCCAAACCCCATGTCGGCACCCAGGCCGAACACCGTGGCGATGATGCCGAAGCCGTCCACCGCATAGCCGATCGGCCCGTTGATGCGCTTGCCGATCAGCGGGTACAACGCCGAACGCAAGGCCAGCGGCAGGTTGTGCCGGTAGGCGAAATAGGCGAGGGCCATGCCGACGAAGGCGAACACGCCCCAGCCATGCAGGCCCCAGTGCAGGAACAGGATCTGCATCGCCTGGCGCCCGGCCTCGGCCGTGCCCGCTTCGCCCTGGGGCGGCTGCAGCATGTGCGTCAGGGGTTCGGAGACGCAGAAGAAGAACAAGGTGATGCTGATACCGGCGGCGAACAGCATGCCGGCCCACGACAGGTAACTGAACTCGGGCTCGTCGTGGTCGGCACCGAGCTTGATCTTGCCGTAGCCGGACAAGGCGGTGACCACCACGAAGACCAGGTACAGCGTCATCGCCAGCATGTAGTACCAGCCGACCGTGTTGGCAGCCCAGTTCTGCGCCGCCAGCAACCAGTCACCTGCTGCTTGCGGAAAGGAAATGACCACCAGGCCGAAGATGAGGATGAAACTTGCCGCGAAATAGAACACCGGAGGGTTCATGCGGATCTTGCCATTGGCAAGGGAAGGGGTCGGTGCACTCATTGGGGGCGCACCTCGTCGAATGACGTAAGGCTCGGAATGAACGGGTTCAGCAAAGGAATCCTCCTGTTGAACACCGGCAGCGGACCAGCGTTTTTCATTGAACAAGCGTTCAAGTTAACCATGGATCGGATTTCAATGCGAATTGGGGCGCTGATTGGTGTCCTCCTGTTCCGGCCCTTTCGCGGGTAAACCCGCTCCCACAGATACTGCACAGAATTCAAAATCTGTGGGGGTTCTGTGGGAGCGGGTTCACCCGCGAAGAGGCCGGTACAGGCCAAGAAATTGCCAGATCAGTTCTTGTCCTGGCAATCCAGCTGCAGGTTGGCCTGGGTGATGTTGCTCTCGGCCGGCACACTACGGGTCAGCCACACATTACCGCCAATGGTCGAGCCTTTGCCGATGGTGATCCGCCCCAGCACCGTGGCCCCGGCATAGATAACCACATCGTCCTCGACGATCGGGTGGCGTGGCAGGCCCTTGTGCAGGGTGCCCGACTCATCGCTGGGGAAGCGCTTGGCGCCCAGGGTCACCGCCTGATAGATACGCACGCGCTCGCCGATGATCGCGGTTTCGCCGATCACCACGCCGGTACCGTGGTCGATGAAGAAGCTCGGGCCGATCTGCGCCCCGGGGTGAATGTCGATCCCCGTGGCCGAATGCGCCAGTTCCGAGCTGATCCGCGCCAGCAGCGGCAGGCCGGCCTGGTACAGGTGGTGCGCCAGGCGGTGATGAATGATCGCCAGGATGCCCGGGTAGCACAACAACACCTCATCGACACTGCGCGCTGCCGGGTCACCGTGGTAGGCGGCCAGCACATCGGTGTCGAGCAGCACGCGCAGGCCCGGCAGAGCGGCGGCGAAGCCCTGCACCAAGCTCAGCGCATGGGCATCGACGCCGGCCAGCTCGCCTTTGCTTTGCCGTGCGGCGTAGCGCAGCTCCAGGCGGGCCTGGGCCAGCAAGGCGGTCAGCGCAGCATCCAGGGTATGGCCGACGTAGAAGTCTTCGCTTTCTTCGCGCAGGTCGACCGGGCCAAGGCGCATCGGGAACAGCGCGCCGCACAGTTGCTCCAGAATCTGCCGCATTGCCTCGCGCGAAGGCAGCTCACGCCCGCCTTGCTCGCCAATGCTGCGGCCGTTGCGGGTACGCCATTGTTCACGCGCGCCGCGCAGGCCGGTGACGATGCTCTGCAACTGCCAGTGCCCGGATGAAGGTTGTTCGCTCACGGTTTTCTCCTGCCTGAAGAGGCCAACTATTTTTATCGGCAGGGCCGGCCCTTTCGCGGGTAAACCCGCTCCCACAGGGACCCCAGGAGGCACAAGATCTGTGGAGTCCCTGTGGGAGCGGGTTTACCCGCGAAAGGGCCATGCCTGCCTACATAAAACCACTCTACGGCAATCCGTCCCTTGGAAAAAACAACGCTTTATTCCATCCTGCGCTAAGTCAGGCATAAGCCGCGATGACGAAGCAGGCAACCTCGCCTACCCTCAAAGCAGCCAGCACCTGGCAAAAACAAAAAAGGGAATAACAAAATAATTTTTTAGTATTTCCTGGCCTAAGCAGCCGCACCTATAGTCGCCACCCACTACTTCCACAACAAGCGCGGGGCTCTGAAATGTCGAAATTCGCCAAACCGCTACTCAACGCCAGCCTGGCTCTCTTGCTGGGTGCCGGCCTGCTCAGCCAGGCCTTCGCCGGCGAGCAACTGAAGACCATCCAGGAAAAAGGCGTGATCAACGTCGGCCTCGAAGGCACCTACCCACCGTTCAGCTTCCAGGACGAAAACGGCAAGCTGACCGGCTTCGAAGTGGAACTGTCCGAACTGCTGGCCAAGGAACTCGGGGTAAAGGCCAAGGTGCAGCCGACCAAGTGGGACGGCATCCTCGCCGCACTGGAGTCCAAGCGCCTGGACGTAGTGATCAACCAGGTGACCATTTCCGAAGAGCGCAAGAAGAAGTATGACTTCTCCGAGCCTTACACCATCTCCGGCATCCAGGCGCTGATCCTGAAGAAGAAGGCCGAGCAGCTGAATATCCACAAGGCCGCAGACCTGGCAGGCAAGAAGGTCGGCGTGGGCCTGGGCACCAACTACGAGCAATGGGTCAAGCAGGATGTGCCGCAAGCCGATGTGCGCACCTATGAAGACGACCCGAGCAAGTTCGCCGACCTGCGCAACGGCCGCATCGACGCCATCCTGATCGACCGCCTTGCTGCGCTGGAATACGCGCAAAAAGCCAAGGACACCGAACTGGCCGGCGATGCCTTCTCGCGCCTGGAAAGCGGCGTGGCCCTGCGCAAGGGCGAGCCAGAACTGCTGGCGGCGATCAACAAGGCGCTGGACAAGCTCAAGGCTGACGGCACGCTGGCCAAGCTGTCCACGAAATACTTCGGTGCCGATGTCACCAAATGATTGCTGAAAGCCTGCAACTCGTTGTCGACTCCACGCCCTTCTTGCTGAAGGGCGCGGGTTATACAGTGCTGCTCAGTGTTGGCGGCATGTTCTTCGGCCTGCTGCTGGGTTTTGCCCTGGCACTGATGCGGCTGTCGAAGATCTTGCCGCTGAACTGGCTGGCGCGGGTCTACGTGTCGTTCTTCCGCGGCACGCCGCTGCTGGTGCAGCTGTTCGTCATCTACTTCGGCATGCCGCAGATCGGCATCGAGCTCGACCCGATCCCGGCATCGCTGATCGGCCTGTCGCTGAACATGGCCGCCTACATCTGCGAAATCCTGCGTGCGGCGATTTCCTCGATCGACCGTGGCCAGTGGGAGGCTGCCGCCAGTATCGGCATGACCCGCGTCCAGGCCATGCGCCGGGCGATCCTTCCCCAGGCCTTGCGCACCGCACTGCCGCCGTTGGGCAACAGCTTCATCTCGCTGGTCAAGGACACCGCCCTGGCGGCGACCATCCAGGTGCCCGAACTGTTCCGCCAGGCCCAGCTGATTACCGCGCGCACCTTCGAAGTGTTCACCATGTACGTGGCGGTGGCGGTCATCTACTGGGTGCTGTGCAGCATCCTCGCGCACTTCCAGAACCGCATGGAAGCGCGAGTCAACCAGCATGACCAGGAGCACTGAGCATGATTGAAGTCAAAGGCCTGACCAAGCAGTTCAAGGGCCAGACCGTGCTCGACGGTATCGACCTGACCGTGCAACCCGGCGAAGTGGTGGCCATCATCGGCCCCAGCGGCTCGGGCAAGACCACCTTCCTGCGTTGCCTGAACCTGCTGGAAACACCCGATGCCGGGCAGATCCAGATCGGCGACATCAGCATCGACGCCAACCGCCCGCTGGGAGGGCAGCAAAGTGCGATTCGCCGCTTGCGCCAGCAGGCCGGGTTCGTGTTCCAGAACTTCAACTTGTTCCCTCATCGCACCGCCCTGGAAAACGTGATCGAGGGGCCTGTTATCGTCAAGAAGACGCCCCGCGAGCAGGCCATGGAACTGGGCCGGCGCCTGCTGGCCAAGGTCGGCCTGGCGGGCAAGGAAGACGCCTACCCGCGGCGCCTGTCCGGTGGCCAGCAGCAACGGGTGGCCATCGCCCGCGCCCTGGCCATGGAGCCGGAGGTGATCCTGTTCGACGAGCCAACCTCGGCGCTGGACCCCGAACTGGTAGGTGAAGTGCTGGCGACCATCCGCGGCCTGGCCGAGGAAAAGCGCACCATGATCATCGTTACCCACGAGATGAGCTTTGCCCGGGATGTGGCGAACAGGGTGATCTTCTTCGACAAGGGCGTGATCGTGGAACAGGGCGAGGCCAAGGCGCTGTTTGCGGCGCCGAAGCAAGAGCGTACCCGGCAGTTCCTGCGCAAGTTCCTCGGTACTGCTGCCTCCGAGTAAGCCTGCACTGGCCTATTCGCGGGTAAACCCGCTCCCACAGAGAACCTCCACAGCTCTCAAAACCTGTGTAGGCCCCCTGTGGGAGCGGGTTTACCCGCGAATAGGCCGGCACATCTGTAGCAAATCCCTCCTTCTATACATATTCCAAAGTGTTAGTTCATAAACTTTTTATAAAGCATTAGGGTATATGAACCGGACCACCGGACCAGCACATATCTGTCGCGATCAGCTGTAGCGGCATTCATTTTTTGTGAGGTCAGGAATGGTCAGGATCACAATCACCCCAGTGCGTAACGCCAGGGCATTGAGTGCAGCCAAGGAGCGGTACTGATGTCCAGCCAACCCAATACCCAACTCCACAGCGATCTCGACAGTTCGCCACTGCTGCTGCCGGCCAAGGTACTGCGCAACGACGCCGAAGCCCTGCAAGCAGCCCGCGAACTGGCCGAGGTCGCTCGCGAGCAGGCCGCCCGCCGCGACCAGCAACGCAAACTGCCATGGGCCGAGATCGAACTGTTCACCCGCAGCGGCCTGGGCAGCATCAGCGTACCCAAGGCCCATGGCGGCCCGGATGTTTCGTTCGAGACCGTGGCCGAAGTATTCCGCGTGATCAGCGCCGCCGACCCGGCCCTGGGGCAGATCCCGCAGAACCAGTTCGGCATGCTGCAACTGCTGCGCCTGACCGCCACAGAGGCACAGCAGGCGGTTATCTTCCGCAGCGTGCTCGACGGCTGGCGCATCGGCAATGCAGGCCCAGAACGCGGCACCAAGGACACCCTGACCCTCAAGGCCAGGATCACCCGCGTCGGCGACAGCTATCGCATCAGCGGCGAGAAGTTCTATTCCACCGGCGCCCTGTTCGCCCACTGGGTGGCGGTCAAGGCACTCGACGACGAAGGTCGCCAGCGCCTGGCATTCGTACGCCGAGGCAGCCCGGGGCTGCGCATCGTCGATGACTGGTCCGGGTTCGGCCAGCGCACCACTGCCAGCGGCACCGTGCTGCTCGACCAGGTACCGGTGGATGCCGACCTGGTGATCGACAACTGGCGCCAGCGCGACACTCCCAACATCCAGGGCGCGGCCTCGCAGCTGATCCAGGCGGCGATCGATGCCGGCATTGCCGAAGCGGCGATCGAAGACGCCATCAGCTTCGTGCGCGAAAAAGCCCGGCCATGGATCGAGGCCAAGGTCGACCGCGCCAGCGACGACCCCTATGTGATCGCCGATATCGGCCGCCTGAAGCTCGAACTGCACGCCGCCGAAGCCCTGCTGCGCAAGGCCGCGCGGGTGCTCGACGAGGTCAATGCAGCACCGGTGGATGCCGCCAGCGCAGCACGGGCGTCGATCGCGGTGGCCGAGGCCAAGGTACTGACGACCGAAATTGCCCTGCAGGCCAGCGAAAAGCTGTTCGAACTGGCCGGCAGCCGCGCCACCCTCGCCGAGTTCAACCTCGACCGCCACTGGCGCAATGCCCGGGTGCACACCCTGCATGACCCGGTGCGCTGGAAATACCACGCGGTTGGCGCTTACCACCTCAACGGCACCTTGCCCGCGCGGCATTCCTGGATCTGATTTGTAGCCTTTGGGGCTGCTGCGCAGCCCTTTCGCGACACAAGGCCGCTCCCACAAGTAGTGCGCGGTTCCCTGTGGGAGCGGCCTTGTGTCGCGAAAGGGCCGCAAAGCGGCCCCAAGGCCCCGGAGACACACCATGACTACAAACATCATCACCAGCGACACCGAAGCCCTGGCGGTCGCCGAAGAAGTCGCCCAACAACTACGCCGCGACAGCGCCCTGCGCGACCGCGAGCGCCGCCTGCCGCACGCCGAACTGGAACTGTTCACCCGCTCCGGCCTGTGGGCCATCAGCGTGCCCAAGGCCTTTGGCGGGGCCGGCGTGTCCAACATCACCCTGGCCAAGGTCATCGCCCGCATCGCTCAGGCCGACGGCTCGCTCGGGCAGATCCCGCAAAACCATTTCTATGCACTGGAAGTGCTGCGGGTAAACGGCACGCCTGAACAGCAACAACGCCTGTACGCCGAAGTACTGGCGGGCAAGCGCTTCGGCAACGCCCTGGCCGAACTGGGCACCAAGACCGCCAACGAGCGCACCACCCGCCTGACCCGCGACGGCGATGGCTTTCGCATCAACGGCCGCAAGTTCTACTCCACCGGCGCCATCTACGCCCAGCGCATTCCCACTTCGGTGGTCGATGAACAGGGCGTGCAGCAGCTGGCCTTCGTCCCGGCCGACAGCCAGGGCCTGAAGGTTATCGACGACTGGAGCGGTTTTGGCCAGCGCACCACAGGCAGCGGCTCGGTGGTGTTCGACAACGTTTATGTCAGCACCGACGATGTGGTGCCGTTCCAGAGCGCCTTCGAACGCCCCACCCCGGTCGGCCCGCTGGCGCAGATCCTTCATGCGGCCATCGACACCGGCATCGCTCGCGCCGCATACGAAGATGCCCTGCACTTCGTGCGCACCCGCAGCCGCCCTTGGGTCGACTCCGGCCTGGACAAGGCCAGCGATGACCCGCTGACGCTGAAGAGCTTCGGCCACCTGGCGATCCGCCTGCACGCCGCCGAAGCCTTGCTGGAGCGCGCCGGCGAATACCTGGACCGCGCCCGTGACGACAGCACTGCCGACAACGTGGCCGCCGCTTCCATCGCGGTGGCCGAGGCCCGCGCCATCAGCACCGAGATTTCCCTCGCGGCCGGCACCACGCTGTTCGAACTGGGCGGTAGCCAGGCCACCCTGGCCGAACACAACCTCGACCGCCACTGGCGCAACGCCCGCGTGCACACCCTGCACGACCCGGTGCGCTGGAAGTACCACGCCATCGGCAACTACTACCTGAACGATGCCAACCCACCACGTCGGGGGACCATCTGATGGCCAAGCAGATCTTGCTCAATGCCTTCAACATGAACTGCATCGGGCACATCAACCACGGCCTGTGGACCCACCCACGGGACACCTCGACCCAGTACAAGACCTTGGACTACTGGACCAGCCTGGCGCGCCTGCTGGAGCGCGGCCTGTTCGACGGGCTGTTCATCGCCGACATCGTCGGCACCTACGACATCTACGGTCAGTCGCTGGACGTCACCCTCAAGGAGTCCATCCAGCTGCCGGTAAACGACCCGCTGCTGCTGGTCTCGGCCATGGCCGCCGTTACCCGCCACCTGGGCTTCGGCCTTACCGCCAACCTCACCTACGAGGCGCCATACCTGTTCGCCCGGCGCCTTTCCACCTTGGACCACCTGAGCAATGGCCGGGTGGGCTGGAACATCGTCACCGGCTACCTCGACAGCGCCGCTCGGGCCATGGGCCTGACGCAGCAACCCGAGCATGACCGTCGCTACGACCAGGCCGACGAATACCTGCAGGTGCTGTACAAACTGCTGGAAGGCAGCTGGGCCGACGATGCCGTGGTCGCCGACCGCCAGCAGCGCGTCTATGCCAGGCCCGAAAAGGTGCGCAAGGTCAACCACCAGGGCGAGTTCTACAAGGTCGACGGCTACCACCTGTGCGAGCCCTCGCCACAGCGTACACCGGTACTGTTCCAGGCCGGCAGCTCGCAGCGTGGCCTGGCCTTCGCCGGTAACCATGCCGAATGTGTGTTCATCAGTGGCCAGGACAAGGCCGCCACGCGCGCCCAGGTCGACAAGGTGCGCGCCGCCACCCAGGCCGCTGGCCGCGACCCGCAGGCGGTCAAGGTGTTCATGGGCATCACGGTGATCGTCGCCGCCACCGAGCAGCAGGCCCAGGCCAAGCATGCCGAGTACCTGCGCCATGCCAGCGCCGAGGCCGGGGTCGCGCATTTTGCAGCGTCCACCGGCATCGACTTCGCCGCCTACGCCCTGGACGAGCCTATTGCCTTCAGCCAGGGCAACGCCATCCAGTCCGCCACCCGCCAGTTGCAGGATAACGCCTGGACCCGCCGACGCCTGCTGCAGCAGCACGCCCTGGGTGGCCGTTACGTGACCCTGGTCGGCGCGCCCGAGCAGGTGGCCGAGCAGCTGATCGCCTGGATCGATGAAACCGGCCTGGACGGATTCAACCTGACCCGCACCGTAACCCCGGAAAGCTTCGAGGACTTCATCGACCTGGTCATCCCGCAGTTGCAACAGCGTGGCCGCTACAAGACCGCCTACGCCGAAGGCACCCTGCGCGAAAAACTGTTCCAGGCCGACCACCCGCACCTGCCCGCCGACCACCCTGGCTCGGCTTACCGCTTTACCTCTACCCCTGCCCCGACTGGAGCCCTGCACCATGCTTGATAAACTGTTCCGGCCCGTCGCGGCCATTGCTCTCACCCTTGGCCTGTCCGCCAGCGCGTTGGCTGCCGAACCGCTGAAGATCGGCACCACCTCGGCCTTTGCCATCCCGCTGGAAGCCGCAGTGGAAGAAGCGCACAAGCAAGGCCTGGAAGTGAAGCTGGTCGAGTTCAGCGATTGGATCGCCCCCAATGTCAGCCTCAACAGCGGCGACATCGACGTGAACTACTTCCAGCACATCCCGTTCCTGGAGAACGCCAAGGCAGCTGCAGGCTTCAACCTGGTGCCTTACGCCCCCGGTATCATCAACAACGTCGGCCTGTACTCGAAAAAGTACAAGAGCTTCGCCGACCTGCCCGAAGGCGCCAGCGTGGCCATCGCCAACGACCCGATCAACAGCGGCCGTGGCCTGCAGCTGCTGGCCAAGGCCGGGCTGATCACCCTCAAGCCTGGAGTGGGCTACAAGGCCACCGAGGACGACATCGTCGCCAACCCGAAAAAACTGAAGATCCTTCAGGTAGAGGCTGTGCAGCTGGTACGTGCCTATGACGACGCCGACCTGGTGCAGGGCTACCCGGCCTACATCCGCCTGGCCAACAGCTTCGACGCCGGCTCCGCACTGCTGTTCGACGGCCTGGAGAACAAGGAATACGTGATCCAGTTCGTCATTCGCCCGCAAAGCAAGGATGACCCTCGCCTGGCCAGGTTCGTCGACATCTACCAGCACTCGCCGGTAGTACGCGCAGCCTTGGACAAAGCCCACGGCAAGCTCTACCAGGCCGGTTGGGAGGGCTGACATGAGCCAGGCCAGCGCGCTCCGGGCGCCTACCATACAACCACTGCCGCCAACGCCCAGGGAGCAGGCCTTGCGCCCGGAGGTCAATGAAGCCCATGTGCGCTTCATCGGCCTGGGCAAGACCTACCCGGGCCAGGCGCAACCGGCCTTGCAAGGCATCGACCTGAACATCCGCCATGGCGAAATCTTCGGCATCATCGGCCGCAGCGGCGCCGGCAAGTCATCGCTGCTGCGCACCATCAACCGTCTGGAGCAACCCAGCCAGGGCCGGGTGCTGATAGATCAGGTGGACATCGCGCCCTTCGACGAGGACCACCTGGTAGCCCTGCGCCGGCGCATCGGCATGATCTTCCAGCACTTCAACCTGATGTCGGCCAAGACCGTGTGGCAGAACGTCGAGCTGCCCCTGAAGGTGGCCGGCGTGGCCAAGGCCGAACGCCAGCGCAAGGTACGCGAACTGCTGGAGCTGGTCGGCCTGCAGGAAAAGCACCATGTGTACCCGGCGCAGCTGTCCGGCGGGCAGAAGCAGCGCGTGGGCATTGCCCGGGCGCTGGTACATGACCCCGAGATCCTGCTGTGCGACGAGGCCACCTCGGCGCTGGACCCGGAAACCACCGCTTCCATTCTGGAACTGCTGCGTGACATCAACCAGCGCCTGGGCCTGACCATCGTGCTGATCACCCACGAGATGGCGGTAATTCGCGATATCTGCCACCGGGTGGTGGTGCTGGAACAAGGCGAAGTGGTCGAGCAGGGTGAGGTGTGGCGGGTGTTTGGCTCACCACGCCACGAGGTCACCCGTACCCTGCTGGCACCGTTGCAAGCCAGGTTGCCAGCTGCGCTGCAAGCCAGCCTGCGGGCCAGCCCGGCAAGCCGCGACAGTGCCGTGGTGCTGAGGCTGACCCTGCTCGGCGAGCCCGAACTGTCTGCCCTGTTCAACGACCTTGGCGGCCGCGTGCGCCTGCTGCAGGGCGGTGTGGAGACCATAGGCGAGCATGCTCTGGGGCAGTTGATCCTGTCAGTGCAGCACTCGCCGCACGACACCCATCAATTGCTGGAACGCGCCCGCCGCTGGGCCGAGGACGTGGAGGTACTGGGCCATGTGGTTTGATCGCCTGCTGGAAGGCTTGCTCGATACCCTGCTGATGGTTGGCGTGTCGTCGCTGATCGCGCTGCTGGTGGGGGTACCGATGGCGGTGCTGCTGGTCACCAGCGACAAGGGCGGGATTTTCGAGGCGCCGCTGTTGAACCGGGTGCTGGGTGCCTTCGTCAACCTGTTCCGCTCGATTCCGTTCCTGATCCTGATGGTCGCGCTGATCCCCTTCACCCGCCTGGTGGTGGGTACCACCTATGGCGTGTGGGCCGCGGTGGTGCCGCTGACCATTGCCGCCACGCCGTTCTTCGCGAGGATTGCCGAGGTCAGCCTGCGCGAAGTCGACCACGGCCTGGTGGAAGCTGCGCAGGCCATGGGTTGCCGACGCTGGCACATCGTCTGGCATGTGCTGCTGCCGGAGGCGCTGCCGGGGATCGTGGGGGGCTTCACCATTACCCTGGTGACCCTGATCAACTCCTCGGCCATGGCCGGAGCGATCGGTGCCGGGGGCTTGGGGGATATTGCCTACCGGTATGGCTACCAGCGTTTCGATAGCCAGATCATGCTGACCGTGATCGCCATGCTGGTGGCGCTGGTGGCGTTGATCCAGCTGGGTGGGGACCGCTTGGCGAAAGGCTTGAACAAGCGTTGAATTCTTCGCGGGTAAACCCGCTCCCACAGGGATATCACAGCCATCAAACCCTGTGCAGTACCTGTGGGAGCGGGTTTACTCGCGAAGAGGCCCTCAACCCCAGTGCAGATCCTCGGCAGGCACCGGTCGCCCGAACCAGTACCCCTGCCCCAGCTGACACAGCTCCTGTAGCAGGAAGCTGGCCTGCTCCGCCTGCTCGATACCTTCGGCATGCACCTGCATGCCCATGCTGCGGGCCAGGGCTATGATCACCCGGACAATCGCGATGTCGTCCTCATCCAGCGGCAACCCGGCAACGAAGCCCTGGTCGATCTTCAGCTTCTGCACCGGCAAGCGCTTCAGCCGCAGCAGCGATGAATAACCGGTGCCGAAGTCGTCGATGGCCAGGGTCACCCCCAGCTCGCGCAAGCGGTGCAGCTGCTCCAGCGCCACCTCCGGGTCCTCCATCACCGCACTCTCGGTCACCTCCAGCTCCAGCACGGCCGGGTCCAGGCCGGTGTCGTGCAGCACCTCGGCCACCTGCTGGTACAACTCGGGCTGGCCAAACAGGCGGCTGGAGATGTTCACCGCCACGAACGCCAACTGCCGCCCTTCACCCTGCCATCGCACCATCTGCCGACATGCCTGGCGCAGTACCCAAGCGTCGATCTCGGCAATCAGCCCGGTGCGCTCGGCAATCGGGATGAACTCACCCGGTGGCACCAGGCCGCGCTGGGGATGCTGCCAACGCACCAGGGCTTCGACGCCGACCTGGCGGCCGCTCGCTAGGTCGTGCACCGGCTGGTAGAACACCCGCAATTCGTCCTGCTCCAGGGCCCGGCGCAGCTCGCCGGCGGTTTCGACCCGGTGCTGGGCGTGAGCGGTCAGCTCTTCGGTATACAGCGCATAGCAGGCTCGCCCGTTGCTCTTGGCCTTGTACAACGCCGAGTCGGCATTGCGCAGCAACTGCTCGGCACTCAAGGCATCGCTGGGGAACAGGCTGATGCCCACACTGACGCTGATGAACAGGCGGTGGCCGTCGAACACGAACGGATCGCGCATGCGCTCGATGATGCCCTGCGCCAGCTTGCCCGCCTGGCCGACCTCATGGCAGTTTTCCGCCAGCACGCCGAATTCGTCGCCCCCCAGGCGCGCCAGGGTCACGCCGCTGCCCAGCACCTCGCCCAGACGCTCGCCAACCAGCTTCAGCAACTGGTCGCCGATGGTGTGGCCAAGGCCGTCGTTGATGCTCTGGAAGTGATCCAGGTCCAGCAGCAGCAAGGCGCAACCGCGCTTGTTGGCCTGGGCTGCGGCCAGGGCCTGCTCGGCCCGGTCGTTGAACAGCAAGCGGTTGGGCAGGCCGGTCAGTGGGTCGTGGTGGGCCAGGTAGGCCAGTTCCTGTTCCGAATGCTTGATCGCGCTGATGTCGCTGAACACCGCCACGTAGTGGCTGAGCTCGCCTTCATCGTCACGGATGGCGCAAATGGTCTGCCACTGCGGGTAGATTTCACCGCTCTTGCGCCGGTTCCAGATTTCGCCGCTCCACTCGCCCTTTTCCGCCAGGGTGGCGAAGATCTGCTGGTAGAACGCCAGGCCATGGCGACCCGACTTGAACTTGTTCGGGCGCTGGCCGATGACCTCGTCCTGCTGGTAGCCGGTGATGCGCATGAAGGCACGGTTGACGTGCACGATCAGGCCATCGCGATCGGTCACCAGCACGCCTTCGAGGGTGCTGTCGAACACCGCCGCAGCCATGCGCAGGCGTTCACGGTCTTCGCCACGCAGACGCGCGCCAACCCCGATGAAGTCGAGCAGCCGTACCCGCGACACATAGATCAGCACAGCGCTGAGCAGCACCCAGACCACCAGGTTGATCTGCCGGCCCACGTTCAGTGCAAGAGGGTCGTCGGTCATGCCGTGCAACACCACCTCGGCCAGCGTCAGGCAGAGGACCGAGAGCACCACATACAGCGCAGCCATGCGCAAGGCGTCGCGAACTGAAACAGACATGTCGGGTGCAATTGCCCATAGAAAATGATGGGGCATTATAAAGGCTGAAACATGCCGTGACTTCCTATCTGAACGGTTGACTGGTTTTATTTCCCGGTCAAGGGATAATCGGCCCTTCCCCCTGCATTTCGAGGGTATCTACACCTATGTGGTACAACGGCCTGCTCGACTTGTCGGCCTGGCAACTGGTCGGCATCACTTTGTTGATGACCCACGTGACCATTGTCAGCGTCACGGTCTACCTGCATCGCTACTCCGCGCACCGGGCCCTTGAGCTCAATGGCGCGCTCAAGCACTTCTTCCGTTTCTGGCTGTGGCTGACCACGGCGCAGAACACGCGCGAGTGGACTGCCGTCCACCGCAAGCATCACGCCAAGTGTGAAACCCCCGAGGACCCGCACAGCCCCGTACACAAGGGCCTCAGTACAGTGCTGCGCAAAGGTGCCGAGCTCTATCGTGAGGAGGCGCGCAACCCGGAAACCCTGCGCATCTACGGCAAGAACTGCCCGGATGACTGGATCGAGCGCAACCTCTACTCCCGCTACAAGCTGGGCGGCATCGCGCTGATGGCGGTGATCGACCTGCTGCTGTTCGGCACCATCGGCATCACCATCTGGGCAGTGCAGATGATGTGGATTCCGTTCTGGGCCGCCGGGGTGGTCAACGGCCTGGGCCACGCGCTCGGCTACCGCAACTTCGAATGCCGCGATGCCGCCACCAACCTGGTGCCGTGGGGCATCGTCATCGGTGGCGAAGAGCTGCACAACAACCACCATACCTACCCCAACTCGGCCAAGCTGTCGGTCAGGCGCTGGGAGTTCGACATGGGTTGGGCGTGGATCCGCCTGTTCTGCCTGCTGCGCCTGGCCAAGGTGCAGCGCGTGGCGCCGATCGCCCACCGGGTCGAAGGCAAAGGCAACCTGGACATGGACACCGCCATGGCCATTCTCAACAACCGCTTCCAGATCATGGCCCAGTACCGCAAGCTGGTGATCGGCCCGCTGGTCACCCAGGAACTGGCCCGCGTCGATGCCTCGCTGCGCCACCACTTCCGCCGTGCCAAGCGCCTGTTGTCGCGCGAGACCAGCCTGCTGGAAAACCGCCACCACGTGCGCATCGAGTCGATGCTCGCCCACAGCCAGGCGCTGAAGACCATCTACGAAAAACGCCTGGCCCTGCAGCAGATCTGGGCGCGCACCAGCGCCAACGGCCACGACATGCTGGCCGCCATGAAGGACTGGGTACACGACGCGGAAACCAGCGGCATCCAGGCTCTGCGCGACTTCGCGGCACAGCTCAAGACCTACTCCCTGCGCCCGACCGGCGCCTGACCGCCGTTGATCGGCATGCCCCTCTGGCGGGGCGTGCCGACCGGAACTTCGCCCTCTCGTTTACACTCATATCTGGCACATCGCCCGCGTGGCGGGCCAGATGCTGGCCGCACGCTTTCACGCCGAGATCTGCTCCGTGCACATGGCCAAGAACATTCCAACGATACTGCCCGGCACCCCGCCTCCCGAAGCCGCCCAGACCTTGCTTGCGCTGTTCCACGCCCAGGGTGAGGTTGCCCGCCTGAGCGAGCGCGAGCAGCTGTTCAGCTCGCTGCTCGACAGCGTCAACGCGGTGCTATGGGCCTTCGACTGGGAAACCCGTCAGGTGCTGTACGTCAGCCCCGCCTACGAGCGAATCTTCGGCCGCCCGGCCAGCCTGGTACTGGCCGACTACAACGAGTGGCGCGACAGCATCTACCCCGACGACCTGGAGTTCGCCGAGCGCAGCCTGGCCCAGGTACTGCTCAAGGGCTCGGTGGAAGACCGTGAGTACCGCATCTTCAATGCCGACGGCCAGCTACGCTGGCTGAGCGACAAGTGCTACATCAATCAGCAACGCGATGGCGACCGGGTGATCATCGTCGGCATCGCCGAAGACATCACCGAGAAAAAGCAGCTCGAAGGCGAGCTGCAGCGCCTGGCCACCACCGACGTGCTGACCCAGAGCAGCAACCGCCGGCACTTCTTCGAATGCGCCCAGCAAGCTTTCGACAGCGCCCGCGAAGACGGTACGCCACTGGCCTTCCTGCTCTTGGACATCGACGATTTCAAGCGCATCAACGACAGCTATGGCCACCAGGAAGGCGACCAGGTGTTGCAGCAGATCGCCGACAGCGGCAAGGCCGTGCTACGCCGGGGCGACGTGTTCGGGCGTATTGGCGGTGAGGAGTTCGCGGCGGTGTTTCCGGGCTGTACTGCCCAGGTGGCGGAACAGATTGCCGAGCGCTTGCAGCGGCATATCCAGCGGCTGAGCTTCAGCCATGGGGAGCAGACCTACGGCGTGACGGTAAGCCAGGGAGTGACCGGGCTGACTGACGAGGATGCGGCGCTGGACAGCCTGTATGCCAGGGCCGATGCGGCGATGTACCAGGCCAAGCGCCAGGGCAAGAACCAGATCGTCCGCGGCTGAGCCTTTGGGGGGGCTTTGCCCCCCTTTCGCGACACAAGGCCGCTCCTACAGGCAACCGCGTACCCGTGTAGGAGCGGCCTTGTGTCGCGATGGGCTGCAAAGCGGCCCCAAGATCTCAGCCCGAAACTTCACCCTCAGCTAAAGGCGGTTCTTCCTGCTGCGGCTTCACCTCCGGGTTCTCCACCTTGCGCAACCGCCTCAGTTCCGGCAGGCCAAGCTTGAGCAGCCGCGCAGTCTTGCTGCTGGCCACCTTCTCCAGCCCCTGCTCGGCCGGCAGCCGCGACAACTGCCCGGCCAGGTTCATGGCCAGGATCTCCCGCGAATACACCCCGCCACCCAGTTGGTAGATTGCCGCGATCAACTCGCGCAACCCCAGCGGCAACCGCCAGCGCGTACGCAGCGCCGAGCCGAACGCCGCACCGAACTCATTGAGCGACAGCTGCACCTGGTCCTCATCCAGCTCGCCCCCGGCCAGCCGCCACTCCTGCAGGCAGCGCAGCACCGCCAGGTCGCCCAGGCAATGCAGCAACCCCGCGCAATAACAAAGCCCTTCGTCCAGCTCGAGCATGCGTGCCAAGGTGCGGCCATATTCGGCAGCGTGCAGCGACAAATCCCAGTAACGGGCTGCATGCTCCGCCAGCAGCGGGTCACTGAGGCGCGCACTGCGCTTGAGGGTCATGCCCAGGATAAGGTTCATGCTCTGGGTGCTGCCAAGCTTGTTCAAGGCCTGCAGCAACGTCTGCACCGGTGCTTCGCGGTGCAGTGCTGCGCTGTTGGCCGCAGCGATCAGCACGGCGGTGATCTGCGGGTCGCCCTGCACTTGCTCTTCAAGCACTCTCAGGTTCAAGCCATGGGGGTTGAGCGCGCGCTTGATCGCCACCTGCACATCGGCCAGCAGCGGCCCGCCATCGGCGGTAGCGCGACGCTGCTCGAGGTAGGCTGGCAGGCTGGCACCTGCCTGCAAGGCCGGCACAGGGCAGGCGATTTCTTCGCCAACCGCCAGCAGCAGCTCTTCCAGGCGCTTGCGCAGGGTGTCCAGGTTCAGCGGCTTGCTCAGGTAGGCCGTGGGGTGCAGGGGCAATGCTTCGCGCACACTGGCACTGTCGCTGCGGTTGCTCATGAGGATGAACGGCAACCCCGAGCCTTTGGCGCGCACCTTGCGCAACAGGTCGAGGCCATCGACACCAGCCAGTTCGCGCGCGGCGATGATCAGGTCGGGCTTGCTGGACAGCGCGCTCAAGGCCTGCGAGCCGTCGGCGCAGACCTGCAGGCGGGCATCACAGCGCACGCTCAGCAGCATTTCGCTGAGCATGTCGCGTACCCAGGGGTCGCCCTCGACAATCAGCACGCTTGGTGGGGTGGGGTCTGCAGCGTTCATCGCCAACTCCTGAATAGCCCTGACACACAGTCCATCGCAGCTTCCTGAGCAAATCCTCCGACAACGATAGCGCTCCATGGCTTTCCTGGGCACAAAAAAAAACCCGCCGAAGCGGGTTTTTTCTGAAGCGCGTCACATCAGGCGAGTTCAGCGAAGCACTCTTCGATGATAGCCAGGCCTTTGTCCAGCAGTGCGTCTTCGGCGGTCAGCGGAACCAGGATACGCAGGACGTTGCCGTAGGTACCGCAGGACAGCAGGATCAGGCCCTTCTCGCGAGCCTTGGCGACAACCTGGCCAACGGCAGCAGCGTTCGGGGTGTGAGTGCCTTTCTCGAAAACTTCGACAGCGATCATCGAGCCCAGACCACGGACGTCGCCGATGATCGGGTACTTCTTCTGGATTTCGCGCAGGCCAGTGGTCAGGCGCTCACCCACAGCTTTGCTGCGGTCCAGCAGTTTCTCTTCTTCGAACACTTCGATCACGGCCAGGGCCGCGGCGCAAGCGATCGGCGAGCCGGCGTAGGTACCGCCCAGGCCGCCAGGAGCGATGGCGTCCATGTACTCGGCCTTGCCGCACACACCGGCCAGCGGGAAGCCGCCAGCGATGGATTTGGCGAAGGTGGTCAGGTCGGGCGCAACGCCCATCTGCTCCATGGCGAAGAAGGTGCCAGTACGGCCAGCGCCGGTCTGTACTTCGTCGGCGATCAGCAGGATGCCGTGCTGGTCGCACAGGGCGCGCAGGCGCTGCATCAGCTCTTTCGGCGCTGGCAGGAAGCCGCCTTCGCCCTGTACCGGCTCGAGGATGATCGCGGCGATGTCACGCGGCTCGGCGTCGTTCTTGAAGATGCGCTCGACCGAGGCGATGGCGTCGTCAACGCTGATGCCGTGCAGTTCGCTCGGGAACAGGGCGCGGAAGATGCCACCTGGCATCAGGCCCATGCCAGCGGAGTACGGCACGACCTTGCCGGTCAGGCCCAGAGTCATCATGGTACGGCCGTGGTAGCCGCCGGTGAAGGCGATGACACCAGCGCGGCCAGTGGCGGCACGGGCGATCTTGACGGCGTTTTCAACGGCTTCGGAGCCGGTGGTGACCAGCAGGGTCTTCTTGTCGAAGTCGCCTGGGACCAGCTTGTTGATCTTCTCGCACAGCTCTACGTAAGGCTCGTAGGCCAGCACCTGGAAGCAGGTGTGGCTGACCTTGGTCAGCTGCTCTTGCACGGCCGCAACCACTTTCGGGTGCAGGTGGCCGGTGTTCAATACTGCGATGCCGCCGGCGAAGTCGATCAGTTCGCGGCCTTCAACGTCGATCACGGTCGAGTTCTTCGCGGTATCGACGAAGATCGGGTGGATCTGGCCAACGCCACGTGGGACGGCGGCTACACGACGTTGCATCAAGGATTCGTTGGTCTTGCTCATAATGCCCTCATTGCGCCGGTCTGGAGTGGCGCTTTTATTCGGGGGTGGCTGGGAGTGCTCGCGAACAGTATTCGTTGATCGACTGCCATGAACGCCCTGGCCACCAGGTACTGCGATGTAAAAAAGGCCAGCGAGACGTCGCTCTCGCGCCCCGCTGGCAGAGGTAAAGCCGTTACCGTGCGATCAGACGCTGATGCACAGGTATTTGATTTCGAGGTAGTCCTCGATACCGTACTTGGAACCTTCGCGGCCCAGGCCCGAGGCCTTGATGCCACCGAACGGTGCCACTTCGTTGGAGATCAGGCCGGTGTTGATACCTACCATGCCGTATTCCAGGGCTTCGGCAACACGGAACACACGGCTCATGTCGCGGGCGTAGAAGTACGAGGCCAGGCCGAACTCGGTGTCGTTGGACATGGCGATGACTTCGGCCTCGTCCTTGAAGCGGAACAGCGGCGCCAGTGGGCCGAAGGTCTCTTCCTTGGCGACGGCAGCGGTCTTCGGTACGTCGACCAGAATGGTCGGTTCGAAGAAGTTGCCTTCGATGATCTTGCCACCGGACAGTACCTTGGCGCCTTTGCCAACGGCGTCTTCGATGTGTTCCTGGACCTTGGCGACAGCCTTGCCGTCGATCAGCGGACCAGTGGTGGTGCCTTCTTCCAGGCCGTTACCGATCTTCAGCTTGGCAACAGCGGCGGCCAGCTTCTGGGCGAACGCGTCGTAAACGCCGTCCTGCACGTAGATACGGTTGGCGCAGACGCAGGTCTGGCCGTTGTTGCGGTACTTGGAGATGATCGCGCCCTCGACCGCCTTGTCCAGGTCGGCGTCGTCGAACACGATGAACGGGGCGTTGCCACCCAGCTCCAGGGAAACCTTCTTGATGTCCTTGGCGCATTCTTCCATCAGCTGGCGACCGATTTCGGTCGAGCCGGTGAAGGACAGCTTGCGGACCAGGGAGTTGCCGGTCAGTTCGCCGCCAACTTCGCCAGCGCTGCCGGTAACCACGCTCAGCACGCCAGCCGGGATGCCGGCACGGTGGGCCAGTTCGACCAGGGCCAGGGCGGAGTAAGGGGTCTGCGAGGCAGGCTTGAGCACCATGGTGCAGCCAGCGGCCAGGGCCGGGCCGGCTTTACGGGTGATCATGGCGGCCGGGAAGTTCCACGGGGTGATGGCCGCGGTAACGCCGATTGGCTGCTTGATGACGATCAGGCGCTTGTCTGGCTGGTGGCCCGGGATGGTGTCGCCATAGACGCGCTTGGCTTCTTCGGCGAACCACTCGATGAACGAGGCAGCGTAGGCGATTTCGCCCTTGGCTTCGGCCAGCGGCTTGCCTTGTTCGGTGGTCATCAGGCGAGCCAGGTCGTCCTGGTTCTCGATCATCAGTTCGAACCAGCGACGCAGCTTGGCCGAACGCTCCTTGGCGGTCAGGGCACGCCAGGCCGGCAGGGCCTTGTCGGCGGCTTCGATGGCGCGGCGGGTTTCCGCGGTGCCCATCTTCGGCACGGTACCGATGACTTCACCAGTGGCCGGGTTGGTGACCTTGATGGTCTGGCCGTTGTCCGCATCCAGCCACTCACCATTGATGTAGGCTTGCTGGCGGAACAACTGAGCGTCTTTGAGCTGCATGTCGGCTTCCCGAATTGTTGATTGTTGAAAAGCGCCCAAGGCAGGGCATCGAGCGTTTGAAATCTCAAACGAATGCTAAGCGGCTGCTGGGGTGTTGGACAATAGGCTGTTCGAAAAAAAGAACGAATGGTTGAACACCTTGGCGGAAATTTCATGATTTGCATAATGGCAACCGGCCTCGTCGCGGGTAAACCCGCTCCCACAGGATCTGCACAGCATCCAGAATTTGTGCAGTACCTGTGGGAGCGGGTTTACCCGCGAAGAGGCCAGTACAGGTTAGACGAAGGAGCTGAAGGAAATGTGATGGGAGGACCGACGGCCCTCCCGGAAGGGATTGATCAGAACGCCTTGGCCAGGTCGATCACCAGTGCCCGGTAACCCACGCTGCCCGGCTGCCGGCTGCGCACCTTCAGCTCCACCAGCACCTCCTGGGTCCCGCGCCGCACCTCGTTGAGCACGGTGGTTGTCAGTTTCTCCGGGGTCAGGAAGTTCACCGACGCCGAGTAGATGAACTGGGTGTCGGTCTCTGGCCGGTAGGCCACCACCGAAGTCACCGGGCTGTACCACTCGTCGCCGCGCTCCTTGCCGTATTCCCACACCTGCTCGACCGTGCCCTTGGCCTCGTCGATGCGGTACTCCACCGCCCGGCTGTAGTTGCCGGTCAGCCTGGTTGGCGCAAAGTCGCGGCCCCAGCCGTTGTCGAACACGGTCAGCGTGCCTTTGCCGGTCAGCCAGGCGGTGTGCTGGGTCCACGACCAGTCGAAGCCTTCGCTCGCCACCGGCTTCAGCACTTTTTCGCGCAGGCGCTCAGGCCAGCCTTGGGGCGAGGCGAGAATCCATTTCACCTGTTTGTCGCGGCCTATCTTCACCACGCCCTGGTGCCGTGCTGAAACGATGATGCTGTCGTCTTCGGCGTCGTAGTCGATGGCATTTACGTGTGCCCAGTTACGCCCGGTGCCCACCCCCGGGGTGTCACCAAAGGGCAGGTCACCCTCGGCCAGCTCGTTGGCCAGCCGCTCGTCCTGTTTCTGCACCCCGGGCGGCAACTGGATGGCTGCCTTGCCCAGGGTTTCCAGCAGGTCGCCACGGTACGGGTCGAGGATCTGGTTGAGGTCCCAGAAGTCCAGCACATCACCGGCCTCGTTGACCTCGATGATGTGGTCGCGGATCGAGCGCACGCGCTTGCCGTCGGGCCGGCGATAGTCGCTGGTGCCCACCCGCAGCAGGTAGGTGCCATTGGCGGTTTCGCGGATTTCATGGGAGAAATCGGCAAACTTGTCGGGCAGCGTGCGTTGCCAGATGCGCCGGCCCAGCAGGTCGTATTTGGAATAGGTCTGGCCCTGGCCCCAGATCAGCTTGCCGTCGCGGGTCTGCTGGAAGCCCATGGTGCCGCCCAGGCCATCGCGGCGGTTGGAGTCGTGGATCTGCTCGATGTCCAGGTACCAGCGCACGTCACCATTGCTGTCGGCAATCCAGTTGTTGCCCACCTGGTCCCATTCTGCCGCGCCGCCCAAGGCATTCCACTTGAAGGCGCGCCCGCCCGGGATGTCACCCTGCAGGTGGTTGAACAGGTACAGGCGCTTTTCAAAACCTGGCGCTACCTTGACCGGCTGTACTTCAGGCAAGGCAGCGGTCTGCTTGGCCACCACCGGCAAGCGCACGGCCGGGGCGTAGATCTGGTAATGCTCGCGGATGCGCTCGCCGTCAAGCTTGTAGGTCACTTCCACCTGGTTGACGTGATCCGGGTACAGGCCGAATACCGGGATGCCGCCGTAGGTCCACAACGAGCGGTCGGATACCTCGTAGGCGATGTCCACACCCCGCTCGCCCCGCCCCAGCACGCGCACGTGCGCGGCACTCAGGCTGCGCCCACCGTCGCGAATGATTGCGGTCAGCGGCGCCAGGCGATACGGGTTGACCACCACATCGCCGAGCAGGGCACCGTCAGGTTCGGGGACCTTGGCGGTCAGGCAGGCGCCTTCAGGCAATGCAGGGGTTTCGGTCTTGGCATTCATGGCATAGCTCCTTGTGCTCAGAAGTCGTAACGGGCGGTGGCGCCAAAGGTGCGCGGGGTGCCGAGCACGCCGGCATAGCCACCGTTGGCGGAGTTCCAAAGGCTGGTGAAGTAGGTCTTGTCGCCGGCGTTCTTCACCCACAGCGACAGGTCGACCACGCCGTCGGCCTGGTCCAGGCGCACACCGGCGGAAAGGTTGACCAGCGCGTAGCTGGGGATCTGGCCGAAATCGGAGTCGTCAATGGTGCCCACCGCCTTGGAGCGGAAGGCGTAGCTGGCGGTGACATAGGGTTCGATGTGCTCGCTGGCCTGCCACTTGTACTGGGTGTTGAGGTTGGCGATGTACTTGGAGGCGCCGACAACCTGGTGGCCGGACAAGTCGCAAGTGGCGGTGGCGTTGGCCAGGCTCACCTCCGGCGGGCATGGGGCGTCCTTGTACTCGGTGTAGCGCACATCGTTCCACGAGCCGTTGAAGTTGACCGTGAGGCCGCGCAGCGGCAGCGCCGTGGCTTCGAACTCCAGGCCACGCGAGCGCACCTTGCCGGCGTTGGCCAGGTACTGCACGCGGTTGACCTGGTCGTAGACGTTGGCCTGGTAGCCATGCACTTCGGCCCAGAACAGGTTGGTATTGAGCTGCAGGCGGTCGTCGAACAGCGAGCTTTTCAAGCCGACTTCGGCGTTGTTGACCCGCTCGGTGCCAACCAGCAGCGAGTCGGTGCCCAACCGAGGCGCAGCGCCAACGGTAAGGTTGATGCCGCCAGACTTCTCGCCGTGGGTCAGGGTGGCGTAGCCCAGCAACTGCTCGTTGAAGCGGTAGCTCAGGCCCAGCAGGCCAGAGGGGCTGAAGCTGTACTGGTTGAGGTCGCCTGAATCGTAGGCGCCTACCCGAGCCTGGCGCGCTGCTGCGGCGGCCCCGGTTACTGCTGCGCCGCCGGTTGGTGCATCGCGGGTCACCCAGGCGCTCTTTTCTTCATAGGTGCCGCGAACGCCGGCGGTGAAGTCCAGGCGGTCGGTGATGTGCCAGGTACCCTGGGCGAACAGCGCGTAGCTGTCCGTGTCGATGTGCCCGTTGCCAATGGTGTCGACGTTGGCCAGGGCGCCAGCCGGGGTGAGGTTCCAGATATCCGCCTGCGGCCCGTAGTAAGTGAAGGATTTGTTGTCCAGGTCCTGCTTGAAGTAGTACGCGCCAAGCACGTAGTCGAAGGCGCCCCCGGTGGGCGAAGCCAGGCGGATTTCCTGCGAGTACTGCTTGTCGCGCACCGATACCCCGGCGCTGTAGAACACCGGCACGTTGAGGCCGTCGTCATTGCGCGGGGTGAAGTCCCACCAGCGGTAGGCGGTGATCGAGGTCAGGGTGAAGTCGTTGGGCAGGGTCCAGTTGGCCTCCACCGAGGTGCCGCCCTGGAACACCGTCACTTGCTGGTCGGCGTCGAAGTTGACCTTGCGGTCCTTGCCCGACACCAACGTTGCGCCGGCCTGCGCGGCCAGGCTTTCGTAGCGGTTGACGCCATTGATGGTCGGGCCGGTGCTGTACAGGCTGAGGATGCCGTTGTCGGAGTCTTCTTCGTTGTATTCGCCGATCCAGCGCAGGTTGAAGGTTTCGCTCGGCTTGAACAGCAGCTGGGTACGAAAGCCTTGGCGCTTGCCGCCGTTGAGGTCGTCGCCGTTGTGGATGTTCTTCACATAGCCGTCGTCTTCGGTGCGGTAGGCGCTGATGCGCCCCGCCAGTGTGTCGCTGATCGGCCCGGAGAAGCTGCCTTGGGTCTGCAGGTAGCCGTCTTCACCTATCGACTGCTGGATGCTGCCTTCGCGGTGGAAGGTGGGCTTGCGCGTGGTGATGTTGAGCACGCCGGCGGTGGTGTTCTTGCCGAACAGCGTACCTTGCGGGCCGCGCAGCACCTCCAGCTGCTCCACGTCCAGCAGGTCGAACACGGCCATGCCGGGGCGGCCGAGGTAGACGTTGTCGAGGTAGATGCCGACGCTGCCTTCCAGGCCATCGCTGGCGGGGTTGTTGCCCAGGCCACGGATCGAAATGCTCGACTGGCGGGCATGAACGTAGGCGACGTTGGTGCTTGGCACCAGTTGCTGCAGGTCCTGCACGCGGTAGATGCGTTGGCTTTCCAGGGTTTCGCTGTCGAGCACGCTGATCGGCGTGGGCACGCTTTGCGCGGTTTCTTCGCGGCGGCGTGCATTGACCGTGACGGTACCGAGCTTGGCTTCCTGCTCCACCGCCGGGGTGGCGTTGACTGGCTCTTCGGCGAAGCTGGTAGAGGATGCGGCCAGCAGCACGCCAGCAGCCAAGGGTTGCAAGGTGAAACGCGACGCGCGCGCAGGCCAACGGGAAACTCCGGACATGCAAATGCTCCTTGAGGCATGGGCCCTGGCGAGCATTTCCGTTGGCGGAACCGAATCGCGGTCAGTCGGGCTTATATTCTTTTAAGTGATATAAATATTTGCAATTCATATTTTGTGGAATAAGTGACACCCTTTATAAGGTGGCTAACCCTTGTCAGCAATTGCATTCGACCGAAAGTTTCAATGTAAAAAATGCATATCGATCTCCGTCAGCTGCGCCACTACATTGCCCTTGTCGAGCACCGCAGCTTCGTTGCTGCGGCGGCTGCGGTGAACCTGTCGCAATCAGCATTCAGCCGCAGCATCCAGACCCTCGAACACAACATCGGCTGCCGCCTGGTGGACCGCGCCAGCAAGGAGCTGGCGCCGACTCGCCAGGGCCTGTTGGTGCTGGAACATTCGCGGCGGCTGGTGCATGGGGCACACAACCTGGTCAACGAGATTCACCAGTTCAACGGTGCCACTACCGGCGTGGTGCGCTTCGGCTCCGGCCCCGCGCCGGCAGGGGGTTTGGTACCGCGGGCGGTGGCACGCTTCGTCGCCGAATACCCCGCGGCCCGTACCTGCTTCCAGGTAGATAACTGGCAGGCGCTGAACCGCAAGCTGGTTGCCGAGGAGATCGAGTTCTTCGTCGCCGACACCCGCCAGTTCGAATCTGATCCGGACTATCAGGTGCACAAGCTGGCGCCGCAGCGCTGGCATTTCTGCTGCCGCGTCGGGCACCCTTTGACCGAGCGCGAGAATGTGCAGGCGCGTGACCTGTTCGACTATCCCCTGGCCACCACCTTCCGCCCGCCGAATATCCGCAAGATCCTCAGCGACCTCAGCGGGCGGCAGGATTTTCTGCCGACGGTGGAGTGCGAGCATGGCTATGCGCTGCTGAATGTGGTGATGCATTCGGACACCATCGGCATTGCCTGCAATGCCAACTTGCGGCCGTATCAGCGTGACGGGGGATTGGTGGCATTGCAGCTGGCCGACCTGACAGTGGAGCAGGAGGAAGCGTTCTATACCCGTTATGGGGTGGTGAGCCGGGTGGGGTATGGGCTATCGCCGCTGGCTCAGGGGCTGGTCAGGCAACTGATTGCCTGCGATACCGAGTTGTAGCTGGCGGGGGCTGTGCCCCCGAATCGCCGGCAAGCCAGCTCCCACACCGACCGCGCCGAGTTCAAGCCATGTGCAGTACCTGTGGGAGCTGGCTTGCCGGCGATGGGCCGCAAAGCGGCCCCGGCAATATCAGCCTTTACGCGTAGTACGGCTGAGTTGCCCATCCACCCCGACCGGCACCTCACCCGCCAGGGTCACCCGCCGCACCACCCGCGGCTGGGTCCCGTAATCGTCCACTGCATAATGCTGCGTCGCGCGGTTGTCCCAGATCGCCACATCCCCAGCCTGCCAGCGCCAGCGAACGGTGTTCTCCAGGCGTGTCACATGCCCTTGCAGCACTGCGAACAGGTGTTGCGAATCTGCCAGCGAATAACCTTTGATGCGCTTCACGAAATGCCCCAACTGCAGCACCCGCTCGCCACTGATCGGGTGCACGCGCACCACCGGGTGCTCGGTCTCGTACACGGTGGAGGTGAACACCTTGCGGTAACGCTCAAGCTTCGCCGGCTCGACATCGGGCTTGAGGCTCGCGTAGTCATATTCGTTGCTGTGCACCGCCCACAACTTGTCGGCCAGCTCGCGCAACGGCTCGGGCAGCTCCTGGTAGGCCGTGGCGGTGTTGGCCCACACGGTGTCGCCACCGGATGCCGGCGCCACCACGCTACGCAGGATCGAGGCTTTGGGGTAGGCGTCGACGAAGGTCACGTCGGTGTGCCAGGAGTTGGCCCGCTGGCCTTCGGCACCATCGAGCTGCAACAGGTAGCTGGTGCCATCCACCACTGGCACGGTGGGGTGGGCGACCGGCTCGCCGAGCAACTTGGCGAAGGCTTCCTGGCTTTGGTCATCCAGGTGGGTCTGGCCACGGAAGAAGATCACCTTGTGCTTCACCAGCGCGGCCTGGATGGCGTCGAGGGTGGCGGCATCAAGGTCGGCGGACAATTGCACCCCGCGAATTTCGGCGCCGATGCGGCCGGCAACCGGGTGTATGTCGAGTTCGAGGGTTTGTGGCGCAGTGGCCAGGGCGGCGTTGCTCATGGTCGTGTCCTTGCGGTCATTGTCGGGTTTTCGGGTTTCAGCGGGCGGCCTGCACGGCCTGTTTCTGTTGCAGGGCGGCTTCGAGGAAGCGTGGTTCGATCCAGTCGGCCACCTGGAAGCCACGGCGGATCAGGCGCTCCTTGGCAGCCAGGTCCACGCCCTGCTGCAGCTGGCCGACAAATTCGGCGTCCAGCCGTGGATCGAAGTAATGGGCCAGGTCTTCCTTGGCCAGGTCGTCGGTAAGGATGCTGCGCGGCCAGTTGGCATTGCTGGCCACCAGCTCGACGTAGGCCTCGCGGTTGTGTTCGTCGCGCAGCCAGGCGCTGGCCTGTTGCTGGGCATTGACCAGGCGCTGCACCAGCTCGGGGTATTTGCGGATGAAGTCGCCAGTGCCCAGCAGCACCGCCTGGGTACTGCCGGCGCCTTCCAGGTCACGTGAGTTGACCGGTAGTTCGACCAGCCCGCGTTCGCGCAGCGACAGCAGGTTGGACAGGCCCCAGGTGGCGTCGATCTGCTTGGCGGCCAGTGCGGCGTTGGCGGCGTTGAAGTCCAGGTTGATCACCTTCAGATCGCGCTCGCTCAGCCCCTGGCTGGCCAGGGCGCTGGCGAACGACAGCTGGTTGGCGGTGCCACGGAACACCGCCACGCGCTTGCCCTTGAGGTCGTGCAGGGTCTTGATGCCGGAACCGGGCACCACGCCCAGGTAGCTCTTCACCCCACGTACGCCCGCCGACAGTACGCGGGTGTCCAGGCCATTGGCCTTGCCGACAATGGCGGCCAGGTCGCCGAGGTAGGCGAAATCGGCCTGGCCGTTGGCCAACGCTTCGTTCACCACCGGCCCGGCGCCCTTGAAGAAGTGCCAATCGATGCGAATGTTGTCTTTGGCGAATTCCTTCTCCAGCAGTTGCTGGTCACGCAGCACATCGACCACGCCACCGGCGCTGGGCTTGCTGCCCGCGCTGAGGTCGGGTACGGCGATGCGGATGCTTGCTGGCTTGGCCGGTTCAGCTGCGTGGGCGCTGAGGGTAAAGGCCAGCCCAAGGGCGGTGATCAGGTGACGCAGCGGGGTTTTCATGGCAAGGCTCCTTGGCAGGCTGCCACCGGCGATGGCCGGCGCTTTGGCCAGAAGCTAGGCAGGTCTTGTTAGAACCTACAAAGATCAAAACTTCATTCTTCAGTAACTGGAAAGCATAAATCAGGCGACATGCGGGCCTGCGGCGGGCTTGCGGAAAACGCATGGAAAATATGAGGAAAACGCAACGGCGAGGGGCTTCCGTATGCAGGAAGTGCATGCTCTTATCTCTTGAAAGTCGTTTTTGAGAATTTTTAATTCCATAAATGAATAATCTAACAATGCTTCGAGAGATGGCCGATGAATGGAATTCTGAGCAGAGGTCGGGATTGGTTTCGAGGGCCGCTGCGCGGCCCATTCGCGACGCAAGGCCGCTCCCACAAAGATCGCGCCAGCTTGCTGCCCTGGTTGTTGCCTGTGGTTATTGCGCTGCTGTGGGTAGTGGCCAGCCGGGAGCACTGGATGAGCGAGCAGATCCTGCCAGCGCCGGCATTGGTGTGGCAGAGCGCGGTGGAGTTTGGCTCCGGCGAGCTGTGGGGGCACCTGTGGATAAGCTTGCAGCGGTTGTTCTGGGGGTTGGCGGTCGGCATCGGCAGCGGCTTGCTGCTGGGAGTCTGGCTGGGGGCTTCGCGGCGGGCGCAGACGCTGGTGCTGCCTACTTTCGTGGCGCTGGCACAGATTCCTACCCTGGCCTGGATCCCGTTGTTCATGCTGTTCTTCGGGATCGGCGAATTGCTCAAGCTGGTGGTGCTGGTAAAAGCCGTGGTGGTCCCCGTTACCTTGCACACGCTGGTCGGTGTACGTGATGCCCAGCCCAAGCTGCGAGAGGCCGCTGCAGTGCTGCGCCTGCCTCGCCATCTGCTTTTTCTGCGGCTGCTGCTGCCGGCTGCACTGCCCGCCTTTCTAACTGGCGTACGCCTGGCCCTGGCCACCGGCTGGACCTCGCTGCTGGCGGTCGAACTGCTGGCCTCCAGCGAAGGGATTGGCTACCTGATGGTGTGGGGGCGGCAACTGTTCATGCTCGACCTGGTGCTGCTGTGCATCCTGGTGATCGGCCTGGTCGGCGCACTGCTGGAGCGCGGCTTCTCGGCCCTGGAAAAGCGCCTGCTGTACTGGCCGCAAGCGGCCACAGGGGAGCAGCACCGTGGCCCCGTGCCGCGGGGTTGGCAAAGCCTGCTGCTGCCACTGGCACTGTTGGCACTGTGGCAGGCCAGCAGCAGCTTTGGCTGGGTCGACAGCAACATCCTGACCTCGCCACTTGAAGTGTTGCGCACCCTGCTGACCGGCCTGGCCGATGGTTCGCTGCCTCAGGCCTTGCTGCTGAGCCTGCAGCGCGCCCTGGCCGGCTTGCTACTCGGCGGTGGCGCTGGCCTGCTGGTCGGTTTGCTGTTGGGGCTTTCGGCCAATGCCGAACGTATCTTCGGGCCAAGCCTGTCGGCCCTGCGTCAGGTGGCGCTGTTTGCCTGGGTGCCGCTGCTCACAGCCTGGTTCGGCCTTGGTGAAGGGGCCAAGCAGGTATTCGTCGGCATGGCCGCGTTCTTCCCGCTGCTGATCGCCACCCAGCGCGGTATCGCCAGCCTGTCGCCGCAGCTGGGCGAAGCGGCGCGCACCCTGCGCCTGAACCTGTGGCAACGCCTGCGCCTGCTGGTGCTGCCCGGCGCAGCCCCGGCCATTTTCGCCGGCCTGCGCCTGTCGCTGATCTACGCCTGGCTGGGCACCATTGGTGCCGAATACTTCATGCCCTCGGACGGCGGTATCGCCAGCCTGATGGTCGGCGCGCAGCAACTGTTCCGCATGGACCAGGTAATGGCCGCCATGCTGTTGATCGGCCTGGTCGGCGCCCTGCTCGGCACCCTTGGACAACGCCTCGAATCGCGCGCCACGCGCTGGAGAACCGCATGAACGCCTTCAATACCTCACACCTGCACGCGGCCAACCAGCCCGACGTCACTCCTCCCCTGGTCAGCTTCGAGGGGGTCGGCAAAGTGTTCAGCGTCGATGGCCAGCCGCTGGAAGCCATCCGCAACTTCAACCTGTCGATCAACCAAGGCGAATTCATCGCCATCGTCGGTGCTTCCGGCTGCGGCAAATCCACCCTGCTGCGCCTGCTGGTCGGGCTGGATACCGACTACAGCGGCAGTATCCGCGTCGACGGCCACACTGTCAGCGGCATTGGTAGCGAGCGCGGCATCGTGTTTCAGGAACACCGGCTGTTCCCTTGGCTGAGCGTGGAACAGAACATTGCTCTGGGCCTGGTCAACGAGCCGCTCATCCAGGGTGAACGCGCGCGACGGGTACACGAGTTCGTGCAACTGGTGGGGCTGGTCGGTTTCGAGTCGGCCTACCCACACCAGCTGTCCGGCGGCATGGCCCAGCGCGTGGCGATCGCCCGAGGCCTGGTAGCCAGCCCGCGTATCCTGCTGCTCGACGAGCCGTTCGGCGCGCTGGATGCGCTGACCCGCCAGCAACTGCAGGACGAGCTGCTGGCCATTCGCGAACGTGCCGGCATCACCACATTACTGGTCACCCATGACGCCGAAGAGGCTACCTACCTGGCCGACCGGGTGGTGGTTCTGGAGCCACGCCCGGGGCGGATCAAGTCGGTGGTGGAAATCGACCTGCCACACCCACGGTTGCGTACGGGCGTAGCACTTCACGGGCTGCGCGAGAAGGTACTGCACCAGATCACTGGGGATGGCGGCTACCTGACACCGCCGGTGCGACGGGTCGAAGGGCTGAGGCCGGAGCTGATTGCGCTCTGAGCCTGTGGGAGCGGGCGTGCCCGCTCTCACAGGACTGCACATGACTTTTGAATTAACAGGAACCCTGTGGGAGCGGCTTCAGCCGCGAACACCGGCGCAGCCGGTGCCATGCACCGCGTTGGATTTTTCGCGGCTAAAACCGCTCCCACAGGGTACGCGGACCGCCTGCGAATTCAGGTCTCCATGCGACAGCGAATGCCCGCGAAGAAAACTCACCGGGCACTCAGGTCTCGCAGGTAAGCCCAAGGGTAGATACCCCGTTCATGCCCATCGCTGAACACCAGTTGCACGCCATATCCTTGCGGCTCGATGTGCACCACGCGCACATCATCGCGAACCAGGCTGATGTTCCCCTGCAGCCGTGCCGCTCGGCATTGCGAGCAGGGGCAAGCACCGCGCAGGCGGGCATGGCTGAGACTATGTTCGCCGTCTTGCCATTGCAGCATCAGTTGCCCGGGGCCGCGCATGTTGCGAAGAGCTTGCGGGGCGTTCATCAGGAGGCCCCGCGCAGTTGTGCCATGGCAATCCGCACAGCCTTGCGCACCTCGGGGTCGCTATCGGCCTCGGCAGCCTGCAGCACCGGCAAGGCACGCGCCTGGCCCAGCTCCCCCAGGGCCAGAGCGGCCTCCTTGCGCAGGTTGGCCATGCCGTGGCCAAGCAACTCGCCAAGCGCGTCCAGTGCCGCAGCATGACGTAGCCGCCCCAGAGACCGCGCCGCACGCAGACGTACTTGCCAGAAGTCATCGGCAAGGGCATTTACCAGTGCCGGGCCTGCAGGGGCCAAGCCCACCTTGCCTAGCGTGGTGGCGGCTTCTTCGCGCACTTGCCAGGCCTTGTCACTCAATGCCGCCACCAAGGCTGGCACCACCGCGCTGTCGCGCGCGAGCCCCAGCGCACCGATGGCCGCGCGGCGCACCTCGGTGTCCGGCTCGTCTTCGGCAAGCTTTGCCAAAGCTGGCAAAGCCGGCTGGTGCTTGAGCCAGCCAAGAATACCCACGGCCTCACGCCGGACCGCAGCGTCGTCATCGGCCAGGGCAAGCAGTGCAGGCTCCGCGGCATCTTCCAGGCGCAGCTCGCGCAAGGCGCGCAGGGCGCTGGCACGGACGAAGGCATCGGCATGCTTGACCCATGGCAGGATCAACTGCCCGGCTTCCAGGCTCTTGAGCTCGCTGAGGCTCTGGGCGGCCGCCAGCCGTACCGGCTCGGCAGCATCGGCCAGCGCAGCGCACAGGGCCTGCACGACTTCGGGCTCTTCCCAGGCCTCGAGCAGGCGCGCGGCCTCGGCGCGCACCTCGTCGGCGGTATCCACCAGCAGCGCATCGGTGAGCCATGGCAAGCCATCGGGGTCTTCCAGGTCGGCCAGTTCGATCAGGCCGATACGGCGTACCCCCGCGTCAGCGGCCCCAAGGCGAGGCAGGAGGGCAAGGATGTCGGGGTTGTCAGTCGTTCGTTCAGTCATAGCGCGATCCGTAGCGGTGGGTGCTCAGTGTCCGGCAGGCCCAGCGGGGTCAGGCGCGGAAGTTCGCGGCCCTCCTCGTGACGGAGCAAGGCCAGACAGTGACGCTTGAGGTGAGTGAATTCAGGGCTGGTCAGCAGGCTGGCGCGGCGTGGGCGCGGAAAGTCCAGGTGCAGGTCTTCGATAAAGCGGCCAGGTCGCGGGCTCATCACCAAGATACGGTCGGCCAGGAACAGCGCCTCGTCGATGTCGTGTGTGACGAATACCACGGTGGTGCGGATACTTGCCCAGATATCCAGCAACAGCTCCTGCATGCGTGCACGGGTTTGCGCATCCAGGGCACCGAAAGGTTCGTCCATCAGCAAAAGGCGCGGGCGGTTGATCAGCACCCGGGCAATCTCGGCCCGTTGCTGCATACCGCCGGAAAGCTGGCTGGGCCAGCGCCCGGCAAAGTCATCCAGCCCCACCAGTTGCAGCATTTCGCGAGCCTGCCGGCGACGTTCGGCGCGGCCCTGGCCCTGCATCTTCAGGCCGAAGGCCACGTTGTCGAGCACGCTACGCCAGGGCAGCAAGGTATGGTGCTGAAACACCATGCCACGCTGCGGTGACGGCCCGGCAACAGCCTGGCCGTCCACGCTCAACTGGCCGCTGCTGGGTACCAGGTGCCCGGCCAGGGCACCGAGCAACGTCGACTTGCCACAACCGGAAGGGCCAAGGATGCAGACGAACTCGCCAGGCTCTACGGCAAAGTCCAGCCGCTGCACCGCTTCGAATGCTTCGCTACCGTGCCCCAGGCGTATCGACAGGCCACGCCCGTCAATACGCCCTGGGGCTGGTTGATAACTGTTCATCAGCTGGCCCTCCGCGTGCGGTACCAAGGCGTGGCCAACTCCCCAAGGCGCTTGACCAGGGCACTGCTACCCATGCCCAGCACGCCGATCAGCAGCATGCCGACGATGATGTCGGGGTAGTTTTGCAAGGTGTACGACTCCCAGGTGTAGTAGCCGATACCGAACTGCCCGGAAATCATCTCGGCGGTGACCAGGCAGAACCATGATGTACCCATGCCGATGGCCAGGCCCGTGACGATGCTTGGCAACGCTCCCGGCAACACCACTTCACGCAGAATCGACCACCGCTCTGCCCCGAGGCTGCGCGCCGATGCAACCAGGCGCGGGTCGACGGCCTCGACGCCGTGCACGGTGTTCAGCAGGATCGGGAACAACGCGCCAGTGAACGTTATGAACACCATCGACAGCTCCGACGACGGGAACATCAGGATCGCCAGCGGGATCCACGCCACCGCCGGAATCGGCCGCAGTACTTCCAGTGGCGGCAGCAGGGTGTCCTCGGCCCATTGCGAGCGGCCGATCAACAACCCCAGGGCCACGCCAGTCAGCGCTGCGGCGGCATAACCGGCAAACACCCGCGACAGGCTGCTGCCCAGGTGCGCCAGCAGGGCGCTGGAGGTCAGCAACTGCCAGGCAGCTTCCAGCACCGCCTTGGGTGTGGGGACATAGGTGAACGTCAGCAGCCCGAGGTCCAGCTTCACGCTCGCCGCTGCCTGCCAGAACAGCAGGCAGGCCAGCAGCGAAGCCAGGCGCACCGGCCAGCGCTTGAGGTTACGGGTCATGTCGGTGCCTCCCGGTCAGCGCTGGGCGACCAGCTTCTGGTTGGCGCTGACAAAGTCCAGCGCTTCACCGCCGTGGGCCTTGGCATACTGCTCGGCCTGGTCCTTGAGCAGGAACGCCGCGAGTTCACCCTTGGCGTTGCGCACGAACCAGGCCTGGTTCGCCAGCAACTTGATTCCGCTGTCGGCGGCCTGGGCGTAGATGGCGCGGATGTCCTTGCCCTCCTGCTCCAGCTGGGCCAAGGCGCCAAGCGCGGCCTCCGGCGAAGCGTAGTGGCGGACCTTGCCTTCACCGCGCACCCAGATCTGTGCCAGGCGGCTGAAGTCGGTAATCGGTTTGCCTGTCAGCGCGTCATTGGCCTTGAGTGGCTGCGGGTCGTAGTCTTTCAGCGCCTTGTCGTAGTCCAGGCCAGCCTCCTTGAAGGCCGCACGGATGTACTGGTCGTCGATGAACTTGTCGGTGTCGAGACCGCGATCGGTCTTTTTGAGCAGCTTGAGCGTATCGATGGAGGTTGCGACTGCCTGACGGTATTCAGGCTTCCAGGTCAGGTCGCGGGTCTGCAGGCCGAGCGGGCCGTGGAACAGGTAATTGACCTCGGCTTCGATGCCGGTGACTTTCTCGATCAACTCGCTGTACTTCTCAGGTTCCGCAGCGATCAGCCGATCGGCTTCGAGGCTGGCGCGCAGGTAGGCGGTGACCACTTCCGGGTACTTCTTCGCATATTCGGCATCGACCAAGGCGCCATGGAAGGTCGGTGCGTTGGCCTGGGCGCCGTCATAGATCTTGCGGGCGAAGCCGCGGTTGGGGAACAGTTCGGCGAACGGCACAAAGTCGGCATGGGCTTCGATGCGGTTGCTACGCAGGGCGGAACCGGCGATTTCCGGCGCCTGGGCGATGATGCGCACATCCTTCTGCGGGTCCCAGCCCTGGGCTGCCACGGCACGTAGCAGCATGCCATGGGCGGTGGAGGCGAACGGCACGGAAATGGTCCTGCCCTTGAGTTCAGCCAACGATTGCACGCTGGACGCCGCAGGTACGACGATGCCATTGCCGCTGCCGTGCACGCTGCCCGACAGCACGCTTATGAACAGGCTGCGTTTGCCGGCATCCAGGTGAGCAACGCCGTTGAACGAGCCGGGGAAGTCGGCCATGGCGCCGAAGTCGAGCTTGCCAGCGACCATTTCGTTGGTCAGTGGCGCACCGCTGGTGAAGTTCTTCCACTCAACCTGATACTTGGCATCTTTGTATTTGCCGTCATGCGGCAGGTACTTGTCCAACAGGCCAAGCTCGCGTATCAGCAGGCCGCCGGTGGCGCAGTTGATGGTGGTGTCCTGGGTGCCGATGGCGATGCGGATGGTTTCGGCACTGGCATTCAGACCAGTGAGCGCCAGCGCGAGGCCGGCCACGGTTGCAACAAGGCGCATGGGTGTTTCCCCTCGAGTCGTTATAAGAATTGGGTCGTCTCCGCCGCCCGGCTTGGGTGGTGGGAAACGAGGGGCAAAGCAGGAGGGCGTCCGGTGGTGCGCCGGATGGCGGGATGAATCAGCGCAGCAGGTACGGGATATCGACCTTCACCGCACCAGTGGGGCAGTCCTTTTCGCAGGGCATGCAGTACCAGCATTCGTCGAAGGCCATGTAGGCCTTCTGCGTGGCCGGGTTGATCGCCAGCAGGTCCATGGGGCAAACCTCGACGCATACGGTGCAGCCTTTGTCGGCGATGCACTTGTCTTCGTCGATGGTGACGGGGGCACTGCTGCGGAAGAAGATTTCTTGCGGCTGGTAGGCCATTTCACGGAGTCCTCGGGGCCTTCATTGGCTCCCTTCTATCTAGAGGCTTGCACGTTTCCCTGTGGGAGCGGGTTTACCCGCGAAGAATCCAACACGGTGGATGGCACCGGCTTCGCCGGTGTTCGCGAGTAAACCCGCTCCCACAAGGTGAGGTGGCGCTTAGGCGGCATCGGCTTTGACACGCAACCGGTCATAAGCGGTCTGCTCTTCTGTATCCAGGGCGACCAGGTAGGGTTCGACGGCCTTCTTGAAGCTGGTCATTTCACCGTTCTCGCCCTTTTTCAGATGGCAATGGCAGAACCACTCGCCATCGTTGCGCTCGGGGAAGTCCACTCGGTGGTGGTACAACCCCCAACGGCTTTCCTCGCGGAACAGCGAGGCCCGCGCCGCCATCTCGGCGCAATCGCGAATCACCGAAACTTCCATCGCACGCATCAGTTCATGAGGGTTGCTGGCTTTCATCTGGTCCAGGTCACGTTCGATCTCGGCAAAGCGCTCCAGGCCGATTTCCATTTTCCTGGTCACCTTCGGCGGCTGCAGGTAATCGTTGACCATGCGTCTGAGCTTGTACTCGACCTGCGCTGGCGGCAGGCCATGCTGACGCTGCAGCGGAGCAAACACCCGCGCGCGCTCGCGCTCGACCTGTTCGGCATCAACCTCGGCGAATTCGCGCCCGGTCACGTAATGCGCAGCGTTCACACCGGCAAACCAGCCGTAGGTGAAGGCCCCCAGCATGTAGTTGTGCGGCACCGCTGCCATATCGCCTGCGGCATACAGCCCTTTGACGCTGGTCTCGGCCTTTTCATTGACCCACACCCCCGACGCCGAATGCCCCGAGCAGAAACCGATCTCCGAGATATGCATCTCGACCATGTGCTGGCGATAATCGGTGCCACGCCCGGCGTGGAACTGGCCACGACTGGGGCGCTCGTTGCTGTGCAAGATTTCTTCGATGTTCTGGATGGTTTCCTCGGCCAAGTGATCGAGCTTGAGGAACACCGGGCCATTGCCGCCCTCGAGTTCCTGATGGAACTCCCACATCATCTGGCCGCTCCAGTAGTCGCACTCGATAAAGCGCTCACCCTTGCTGTTGGCGGTATATCCACCCAGTGGGCCGGTGACGTAGGCGCAGGCCGGGCCGTTGTAGTCCTTGATCAGCGGGTTGATCTGGAAGCACTCGAGGTTGGCCAGTTCGGCACCGGCATGGTAGGCCATGGCGTATCCATCACCGGCGTTGGTCGGGTTCTCGTAGGTGCCCATCAAGTAACCCGACGACGGCAAGCCCAGGCGCCCGGCCGCGCCGCAGGCAAGGATCACCGCCTTGGCCCGCACCACCCGAAACTCGCCGCTACGGCAGTCGAAACCCAACACGCCAGCGGCCGCGCCTTCACCATCGAGCAGCACACGGGTGCAGACCATACGGTTGCTGATCTCGACCTGGGCACGCTTGAGCTGGCGGTACAACACCTTCTTGATGTCGTGGCCTTCGGGCATGGGCAGCACGTAGGCGCCCATGTGGTGAACCTTTTTCACCGCGTAGTCGCCGGTCTCGTCCTTCTCGAACTTCACGCCCCAGCGGTCAAGCTGCTCGATGGTTTCGAAGCTGTGGGTAGCGTAGGCATGCACCGTGGCCTGGTTGACGATGCCGTCATTGGCCACGGTGATTTCCTTGGTGTACTGCTCGGGGGTGGCGTGGCCTGGGATGATCGCGTTGTTCAGGCCATCCATGCCCATGCTGATGGCCCCGCTGCGCTTGACGTTGGCCTTGTCCAGCAGCAGCACGCGCAGGCTTTTGTCCTGCTCCTTGGCCTTGATCGCAGCCATCGGCCCGGCGGTACCGCCACCGATAACGATGATGTCGTAGTCCTGAGTCTGGATGCTCATGCCTTGCTCCCCTTCTGGCGGTCGATGCGCAGGCGGTACTGGAAAGCATCGCCGCGGTAGTAAAGGTGTTCGAAGTCCAACGGAGTACCGTCAGCGGCATGGGTCAGGCGCTCGATGCGCATGATCGGCGAGCCTTCTTCAACATCCAGGGCCTGGGTCAGGTCGCTGTCGGCCAGCACGGCATCGATGGCCAGGTCGGCGTGGCCAAGGGCAATGCCGCAGTCGTTTTCCAGGAGCAGGAAAATGTCGCGGGTGACAAGGTCGGCCTTCTCCAGCTTTTCGCCGACGGCCTTGGGCAACCAGGTCAGTTCCAGCGACACCGGCTCGCGGTTGATCAACCGCACCCGGCGGATCTCGGTGACCAAGCTGCCCTCCCCAACCTGCAGCCGCGCGGCCACCAGTGCATTGGCCGGCACATGGCGGAAGCTGCGCAGGCGGTTGATCACCTCGTAACCCATTTGCGTCATCGACTCGCCCAACCCCTGCAGGGTGCTGACGTTCTGGAACGCCTTGGGCTTGGCGACAAAGGTGCCCTTGCCATGGATCTTGAAAATCAGCCCTTCCTTCTGCAGGTCGCCCAGCGCCTGGCGCACGGTGATGCGGCTGACTTCGAAAGCCTTGCCCAGTTCGCTTTCAGAGGGCATGCGGCTATGCGATGGATAAGTGCCGTCGAGGATGCGCTCGCGCAGCAATTCCTTGAGCTGGGTGTAAAGCGGTACCGGGGACAGGGGGAGCAGTTCGGCCATGGGGTCTCTTCGCTGATCGGATACTTGTTATAACAAGTTGTGACCAGAGAATAGATGGCATAACAGCGACCATGGAAATATCGATATTGCATATGGATAGAGGCATTTGTGAGTGCCATTGCCGACCGTTTCACGGCTAATGGGAAAAATGGCTACAGATCAAGGTGATGGACGCCACCACCACAGATGGGTATCATGCGTGCGCGTTGCACTCGTAGCTCAGCTGGATAGAGTACTGCCCTCCGAAGGCAGGGGTCGTGGGTTCGAATCCCGCCGAGTGCGCCATCTTCTTCCCTTGTGTCACAAGGGGTCGGCGCTTCCGCGCAGAACCTGCCTGGTCCTGAAAATCGCCTTGCCAAAGCGCAACTGGCCGATGTATGTCTGGACTATCAATGAGCCGAAGATCGGCATCACCGCCAACCGTTTCGCTCAAGTCGGCAGGCTCACCCCCAACGTATTCTATTCCTGGCGCTATTTCAGGTACGGCCTGAACGTAACCCACTGGGCCGCATGGCTGCTGGCCTTGGGCACGCACTGGTACCGGCTGCACAAGGTGCTGGGTTGAGGAAGTTCAGAACAATCGCAGCGGCATGTTGACCACCAGCCGCACTTCGTCGTAGCTGCCGTCGATCTGCCCGCCATGGGCGCGATGGTTGTAGACGATGGTACGCACGCTGGTGTCGCGCCAGGCGCCGCCTTGTAGCACGTAGCCGATTACCAGGCCATTCTCCTCGTGCCGCGCGCCGCGCAGACCGCGCACGTTGTATCCGGCGTGGCGGCCATTACGGTCGCCCTGGTAGTGACTGCCATCTATGCCCCAGCCCTTGGCGTGCCACAGCCCCAGGCTCAGGCCCGGCACGCCGTAGGCGCTTGCATCGAAGTCGTAGCGCAACTGCCAGGAGCGTTCGTTCGGGCCGTTGTAGTCCGAATACAGCGAGTTGGCCATGTAGTTGCCAGTCGACTCCCACACATAGTCGAAATATTCGTTGCCCTCGACCTGCTGCCAGGCCAGCGTCAGACCATGGGCCTGGTGCTCCAGCGTGGCGGCCAGGCTCCAGGCCTGGTTGTCGATGAAGCCCAGCTGCTGCTGGCCGCTGTCGCGGGTGCGGTAGTAGTGAAAGGCCGGGCGCACAGCCAGCCTGGCCCGATCACCCAGCGTGCCGCCCAGCCCCACGTACAGTTGCTGCCAGGTGTCTGCCAGGTGCGAGCCGTACAGGCTGGCAGACAGGGCGCCGCTGTAACGGGCACCGACATAGCTGATCGAATCGGCCTTCACTGCCCGGTCACCGAAGGTGCTGGTCAGCCGCTCGCTGCCGGTGCCGGTGCGCGGGATTGCCCGGTCGAAGCGCCCGGCGTCCAGTTGCAGGCCAGCGATGCTCTGGTTGCTCAGCGCCACACCCTGAAAGCTCGACGGCAGCGCCCGGTTATCCTTGTAGCGCAGGATGGGATTGTCCAGGCGTTGTCGGCCAACCCGCAAGGTACTGCCGGCCAGGCGCAGGCGCAGCGCGCCGACAGCCAGGCGGCTCCAGGTGGGGATGGCGTCGCCGTCGCTGTCCACCAGTACCCGGTCGCCACCGTTGGCCACCCGGCCATGGCCGCGACTCAGGTTGATCGCGCTGTACAGCGAGGCATCGACGCCGATGCCGAGCACGCCCCGAGTGTAGCCTGACGCATAGTCGAGCATCGCCGCCTGCACCCAGGTCTCGCGCAGGCGCGTGGGGGTCAGGCGGCCGTCCTTGCGAATCGCCAGGTAGGTGTCGCCCTGCGTATGCTGGTTGGAGTAGTAGTGCCGCAGGTTGAGGTCCAGACGGCTGCCGTCGATGAAGCCGGGTTGGCCAGCTGCCACGCAGGGCGTGATGAGGGCGCAGCACAGAAATGTGCGTCTTTGCATGTGCAAGCGGTGTCCTGTCCGTGAACGAAGGTCGGTGCCGCGCCTGCCTGGCACGGCATGGGGTCACTCGGGCCAGTGCCGGATCGGCCCGCGCCAGGTTTCGAAGGCCTTGGCCAGGCGCAGCAGCCAAGTGTCGGCAAAGCGCGGGGCGACCATCTGCAAGCCAATGGGCATACCCTGGTCGTTGAAGCCGCAGTTGATCGAGAGCGCCGGTTGCTCGCCCATGTTCCAAGGCACGGTGAACACGATGTGTTCGAACGGTAGTTGCGGGTCGTTGCCGGGGGAGGCCAGCTCGGCGGGATAGGCCTGCACCTGATTGGTCGGCGACAGCAGCAGGTCGCACTGCTCGAACAGCCGCGCAGCGCGCCGGCGCATCTCGAAGGTCTGGTTGAAGCCTTCCACCGCCTCCACCGCCGTCATGTGGCGGGCCGGCTCGGCCCACTGGCGGATGTACGGCAGCACCTGGGCCAGGCGCTCGGGCTCCAGCTGGCGGAGTTCGCTCCACTGCCGCGCGCGCCAGAAGCGGTCGAGGCCGTCGAGCAGACGACGCTCCATCAATGGCTTCACCTCCACCAGCCTGGCGCCCTGCGCCTCGAACAGCGCGGCGGCGGCGCGCACCGCGGCGCAGGTCTGCGCGTCGGGCTGCAGGCCGCAACCAGGTTCAAGCAGCAGCCCCACCCGCAGGCCGCGCACGCTCATCGGGCGCAGCCCCCAGTCGAGATCGGCCGCCGGCAGGCTGGTGGCATCACGCAGGTCCGGGCGCGCCAGCACCGCCATCATCGCCGCGCAGTCGTCTACCGTGCGGGTCATGGGCCCGGCGCAGCGGCCGGTATAATACGGGTCGATGGGTATGCGCCCGAGGGTCGGCTTGAAGCCCACCAGCGCGCACCAGCCGGCCGGCAGGCGCACCGAACCGCCGATGTCGGTGCCCAGGTGAAGCGGGCCGTAGCCCGCCGCTGCCGCGGCCGCCGCCCCGGCGCTCGAGCCACCGGGGTTGAGTGCCGTGTTCCATGGGTTTCTGGTGATGCCGTGCAGGCTCGACAGGCCCGAAGACAACATGCCGAAATCCGGCACGCAGGTCTTGCCCAGCAGTACCGCGCCCGCCTCGCGCAGGCGCGCCGCCGGTGGCGCGTCGGCCACTGCCAGGCGCGGCTCCAGGCCCGCGCACCCCTGGTCGAGTAGCTGCCCACGGGTGGCAATCAACGATTTCAAGGTCACCGGCACGCCATCCAACGGCCCGAGCGGCGCGCCCCTGGCCCAACGTTGGGTGGACGCAGCGGCCTGCTCCAGCACCAGCTCAGGGGTAAACTGGCACAGCGCATTCAGGGCCGGCTCGCGGCGCTGTACATGGTCGATCAGGTACTGGTGGTATTCCAGGGGCGACAGCTCGCGGCGATCATAGAGCGCCGTCAGTTCGGCCACCGACAGCCACTGCAAAGGGCCGCAGCTCATTTGGCACCTGCCGGCACACCGGCGTTTTCGACGTCCGGCCCGCGCCGGGCGAACAGGCGCACGCAGCAGAGCCCTACTGCGCCCATCAGCACGCTGAAGCCCACCGCGACCCACTGGTTCCAGGGCATCAGGGCGATCAGCAGCAACGGTGTAACGCTCGCCCACAACGCGTAGGCGATGTTGTAGGTTACGGATATCCCCGACACGCGAATGGCCGCCGGGAACAACCCGACCATGATCGACGGCACCACCCCGACCACGCCGCAGCACAGGCCGGCCAGCGCGTAGGCCACGCCGACCAGCGGCAATTCGAAAATCAGGCTGGCGTACAGCGCCGCCACCCCGACGGGCAGCAGTGCGCTGTGAATCGCCAGGGCGCGCCAGGGGCCGAGGCGGTCGGCCATGCGCCCGGCGAGGATGCAACCGATATTGAGGAAGACGATGCCCAGGCTGCTCAGGGCGAAGGTCTGGTCCGCCGGCAGTCCGAAGCGCTTCTGCATCACCGTCGGGGTAATCACCACCAGCACCACCACTGCCGAGGTCAGTAGGCAGGTCAGCAGTAGTGCCGGGGCGATGGCTCGCCGGTGCCCGCGCAGCACGGTGCGCAACGGCAGCTCCGGGTCGGCTGCGCGGCGCGCCTGCAGAGCGACGAATACCGGCGTTTCGCTGAGCCAGCGACGCAACCAGACACCGACCAGACCAAACACACCGCCCAGGATGAACGGCAGACGCCAGCCGTGATCGAGCATCTCCTGCGGGGTGTAGACCCGCGCCAGCACCGCCGCGGTGACCGCGCCCAGCAGGTAGCCGAAGGTCAGCCCGGCCTGCAACATGCCCAGGGCGAAGCCGCGGTGGCCGGCCGGTGCGTGCTCGGCGACGAACGCCCAGGCGCTGGGTACTTCGCCGCCTACGGCGGCGCCCTGCAGAATGCGCAGGGCCAGCAACAGCAACGGCGCCCAGTAACCAATCTGCGCGTAGGTCGGCATCAGGCCGATCAACAGGCACGGCAACGCCATCATCAGAATGCTCAGGCTGAACACACGCTTGCGCCCCAGACGGTCGGCGAAGTGCGCCAGCAGAATGCCCCCCAGCGGCCGCGCCAGGTAGCCGGTGACGAATATGCCGAAGCTCTGCAGCAAGCGCAGCCATTCAGGCATGTGCGGCGGGAAGAACAGCTCGCTGAGGATCAGCGCGAAGAACACGAAAATGATGAAGTCGTAGATCTCCAACGCGCCGCCCAGCGCGGCAAGGCCCAAGGTCTTGTAGTCGGTGCGGCTGAAGCGCGTGGAAAGGGGTCGAGGGTGGGCCGTCATTGGCATGGGTGTCCTGTAATCGGGTAACGAAGGCGCGGCAGAACCGGTCGGGCTCATGGTCACCGTCGCAGGCGGACAGGACAATAAAAAGCGCGTCTGGGTCGCTTTTTCACCTGAATCTGTACATTGAGTTTTGACAGCGAAAGCCAATAATCGGGCCACCTTTGACCCACAAGATGACCCCAACATGGAAGAAATTCAGCGCCAGATCGCCGCATTTGACCACCCGGACGTCGAAGCAGTGGCCATTATCCGTGGCCGTGTGCTGCATGCCCTACAGACCTTTTTGCTCGACCGTGACTTCCGCCAGTTGTTGCCGATACTGATGTCGCCGATCACCGACCCCCTGAACCACGCGGTGTACCCGGCCGAGATCCAGTACCAGCAGCGGCGCCTGAAACTCACCGCCAGCATGATCTTCCACAAGCAGCTGGCCCTGACCGCCCGCGGCCACGAGCGCATCTTCATCGTCGCGCCGAACATCCGCCTGGAAAAGCCGGAGATCAAGGACTCCCAGCGTCACCTGCTGGAGTTCTCCCAGTTCGATTTCGAGATTCGCGGCGGCACCATGCAACAGGCCATGCAGTTGATCGAGCAGATGGTCAAGCACACCCTGGACGAGGTGCGCGAACACTGCGCCGCGCAACTGGCCCAACTGGGCCGTGAACTGCCGCGTTACGAAACCGCCTTCCCGGTGTACAGCACCGACGAACTGCAGGCCGAACTGGGCGATGACTTCGAGCGCCTGATGTCGGAAAAGGCCCATACGCCGTTCTTCATCACCAACCACCGCCGCGAATTCTACGACCGCGAGACCCCCGGCCAACGCGGCCACTACAACAACTATGACCTGGTCTGGCCCGAGGGCTATGGCGAGGCACTGTCGGGTGCCGAACGGGAGTACGAGCACGGTCAGATCCTCTACCGCATGAACGAGCTGGACATGGACCTGACCCCGTTCGGCAACTTCCTCGAAGCAGCCCGCCAGGGGCTGCTGCACCCCAGTGCCGGCGGCGGGCTGGGCATTGAACGGCTGCTGCGCTTCATCTGCGGCAAGCGCCATATCCGCGATGTCGCCCTGTTCGACCGCAGTGTCGGCAGCGACTTCCTGTTCTGAGCCCCCACGCCCTCGCACCGGCCCGCTCTGACGGCGGGCCTTTTCCGGAGACACCCGCATGACCCCCTTGCGCATTCATTGGTGCTCGCCGCTCGACAGCGGCCAGCAGAAAGCCTCCGACAAGTACGACACCGGGCGCCTGGACTTCGCCGGTATCGTCGATTTCGCCCAGGAGGCCGACGAACTGGGCATCGACTCGCTGCTGATGGGCATCAGCTACCACATGCCCGACCCGCTGCCGATGATCGGCGCGCTGGTGCGCGAAACTCGCAACGTCAAGTTCATCCTCGCCTACCGCCCCGGGTTGCTGCACCCGACCCTGTTCACCCAGGTGGTCAACACGCTGTCGTGGATGTCCGACAAACGCATCGCCTTGAATCTGGTGGCCGGCATCTCGCCGGACGAGCAGGCGTACTACGGTGACTACGTTGCACACGATGGCCGCTATGCGCGCACCTGCGAGTTCATCGAAATTCTCAGGCGCTTCTGGGCCGGGAAAACTCCACTCAGCCACCATGGCGACTTCTACCAGCTGGACAACGCCCAGCTGGGCCTCCCGTTCAAGGACCTCGAGCGGCCACGCCTGTATCTGAGCGGCGCCTCAGGGATCGCCCAGCAGGTAGCGGTATCCCACAGCGACTGCTGGCTGCGCTACGGCGACACGCCCGAAGGCATCGCCGAGGCCGCGCGCGAAGTACTCGCGGCCGGACGTTCGGTAGGCATACGCATGCACGTGCTGGCGCGAGAAACCCGCGACGAGGCACTGGCCGAGGTCGAGGCAATGATGGAAAACCCCGACCAGCAGCACCGCGAATGGGTGCGCCAGTTTGTCGCCCGCTGCGACTCCGAGGCGGTCAAGACCTCGTTCCGTCTGGCCGAGGGTGCCCATCACGACTGGCTGTCGCCGATGCTTTGGTCGGGTGCTGTGGCCTACCGAGGCGGCCCGGCACTGTGCGTGGTGGGCAGCTACGAGGAAGTGGCCGCCTACCTGCTGGAGTACAAGAAGGCCGGGGTGAGCGAGTTCATCTTCTCCGGTTGGCCGACCCGCGACGAGATGCGTCGCTTCTGCCAGCACGTGTTGCCACGCTTGCGCGAACTTGAAGCCGACCTGGACCGCCAGCATGGCTGAGCACCCGCCCCTGCGCCACTTCGGCGCCGGCCTGCTGCTGGGCCTGATGGCCGAACAGACGGTGCTGTTCGCCGTCCCGCTGATGGTCTACCAGGTCACCGGCAGCCTGCGTTATTCCGGGCTGGTGTTCGCCCTGGAATGGCTGCCGGCGCTGCTCGCTTACCCATTCGCCGGGGTGCTGGCGGACCGTGTCGGCGGGCGCAATCTGCTGCAGTGGGCCAACGTGCTGCGCGCCGCCAGCCTGGGGCTGACCGTACTGTGCTGCAGCCTGGCGCCGGCCCTGACGGTCTGGGCGCTGGCGGCCAACGGCGTACTACTGTCGCTGCTGATGGCTCCGGTGCGCATGGCCGTGGAGCGCACCGTGCCGCAGGTGGCGCCGGCCGAGCGCCTGGCCCACACCCAGTCGCTGGTGCAGAACATGGAGCTGCTGGCGCAGGTGCTGGGCCCGGCCTGCGCCGCCGCGCTAGTGCTGTACAGCGGCAAGCTGGCGCTGCTGGGCCTGGCCGCCGTCGCGCTGCTGCTGGCAGCAATGTGCTGGCGCGGTCTGCCCAACGCCCACGCCGACAGCGTTCGGCAACCTGTGCTCGCCGCCCTGGGCCAGGGCTGGCAGCTGCTGCTGGGCAACCCACCCATCATCAGCCTGGCGCTGCTGAACTTCAGCATCAACCTGGCCTTCGCCTGTGTGCTCAGCGCCAATGCCTTCGTCGTCAGCGGCGTGTTCCAGGCCACCGACGGTGCCTTCGGCCTGATCAACAGCGCCGCCGGCGCCCTGGGCCTGCTGAACTTCCTGCTGGTGCCGTGGTTGCTGACGAGACTGTCGATCCACCAAGTGGGCGCGCTGGGTTTCGCCGTGCTGTGCGGCGGGATCCTGGCCATGGGGCTGGCCAGCGGCCTGCTCGGCTACGGTGCCAGCTTCGTCCTGGCCATGGCCGGCTGCACCCTGTTCAACGTGTTCAACCGCACCCAGCGAATCAAGGTTATCCCGCGGGAGCACCTGGGCAAGGTGATGGGCCCTTTCTACCTGGTCAACCTGGCTTCCTATCCGCTGGGTGGGCTGCTCAGCGCCAGCATCGGCCAGCGCTACGGCATTCAAGGCCTGATCCTCGCCCTGGGCCTGCTGCTGAGCGGGCCGGGCGCCCTGCTGTTCCACCTGACCACGCGGCGCCTGAACGCCGCACTTGATACTGATAACCCTGCCATGGAGGCCTCCCGATGAACAGCCAACACCTATGCCTGCTGGCCACGGTCGAATCCGATTCGCACATGTGGAATCTGGTGTACCTGCAACTGTGGTTGGGCGAGCGCGGCCTGGAGGTGAAGAACCTGGGCAGCTGCACACCGGCCCAGGCCGTGCTCGACGCGGTCGACCAGCACAGACACGCGCATCTGCTGGTGATCAGCAGTGTCAACGGCCACGGCTACTCCCAGGGCCTGGCACTGATCCGCGCGCTGCGCCAGCAACACCCGCACCTGCACGTGGTGATTGGCGGCAAGCTGACCACCTCCGAGGCGCAGACCCGCGCGGTCCGCGAGGAGCTGCTGGCTGCCGGGTACGACGCGGTGTTCACCGAGGCCGACGCCCTCGACGCCTTCCAGCGCCACCTCGATCGCCTGGCCCAGGTCCGTCACTCGCTGGTGCTCGGCACCGGCGACGTGACGCACTGGACCTGAGCCCCCTTCTGTCGCCCGAACAAGGAACGAACCCATGCATATCGTGATCGTCAACCGCTGGCCGCGCTTCCACGACGGCCAGCGCTGGGACAACGAACTGACCCGCTACGAAGCCTTCTTCGATCACCATGCCCACCGCATCAGTTATGTGGTCGACGGCCCCGGCGCTCTTGGCGTGCTGACGCCGCGCGAGCAGATCGCCCACATGGTGCAGGTCGAGGACGTGAACCAGTACCCTCAGTTGCTGGCCGCAGTGACTGAAGTGATCGAACGGGTCGGCCCGGTCGACCTGCTGATCGCCTTGTCCGAATTCACCCTCGAAATCGCCGCCCAGGTGCGCCAGGCACTGAACATTCCCGGCCATGGTCCGGACGAAGTGGGTGTGTACCGCGACAAGGCGCGGATGAAACAGGTGCTGCAAGAGCATGGCCTGGCCGTGCCGGCCTTCACCCGCTGCCACAGCCTGGAACACACCCTGGACTTCGCCAACGCAACCGGCTACCCGCTGATCGTCAAACCGGTGGACGGCGCCGCCAGCATCGGCGTGGTGCGGGTCGATGACGAGCGCCAGCTGCTGGCCGCGCTCGACGGCATCGACCTGGCGCGCCACGAAGTGGAGGCCTTCGTGGAGGGCCAGGTATACCACGTCGACGGCTACACCGACGCTACCGGTCAGGTGCCGTTCCAAGCCGTGTCGCGCTACCTCAACAGTTGCCTGGACTTCGCCCGGTACCAGCCGTTGGGCTCGGTGTTGCTGCAGGCCTCACCGTTGCGTACGCGCATCGCCGACTTCAGTCGCCAGTGCCTGCAGGCGCTGGGGCTGCGCGACACCGCGTTCCACCTGGAGCTGTTCGTGTGCGAGGACGGTCGCCTGGTATTCCTGGAAGTGGGTGCGCGGGTTGGCGGCAGCGAGGTGCCACACCTGATCAACCGGGTGTTCGGCGTCAATCTCTATGAGCACTGGCTGAAGAACCTGCTCGGCGAGCCTGCCACCCTGCCCGGCCAGGACAGCGACCCCAGCGGCGGCTGGCTGATCATCCCCAAGCCGCGGCAACTGCCGTGCACGGTGCTCGAGGCACCGTCGCAGCGCACCCAGGTCGCTTCGCTTTGGCGCGAGTTGCTGCCCCAGCCCGGCGAGGTACTGGAGGCCGGCGGCGGCTACGACGCGCTGCAGGGCGGACGTTTCATTTTCACCGGTAGCGACCAGGCCGGCATCGAGCGAGACATCCGACACGTCATCGAACACTACCGCCTGGAGACGCAGCCAGCATGAACCACGCCGCACGTACCGAACACGACGACGCCGCGCTGCTGGCCCGGCTCACCCCTTACCTGAGCGACAACGACCAGAACGCCGTGCGCGTGTTCGGCGAACGCCTGATCGAGGCCGCCGGAGGCCTGGCAGGCCTGGCCGACTACCGCCTGATGGTCGCCTACGGCGGCGGCAAGGACAGCTCCTATACCGTGTCGCTGCTGCGCGCGACCCAGCTGCACCTGGCCATCACCCATGGTCGCACCTTCCATCTGCGCATCGCCAACATGCGTCATGCCGGGGTGGCCGACGCGGTGATGGCCAACATCGACCGGGTCTACCATGCCCTGGCGCTATACGGCGACGCGCGGGTCGAGATGCTGGTGGTCGACCACAGGCAGATCCGCCCATTCGAACGCCACCTGCCCTTCCCCAGCCAGGTGAAGGCGATGAACCGCTTCGACGTGCTGATGAACGGCCACCGCACCGCCGGCGACGGTCGCCCGACCTTCTGCAACAGCTGCAACCTTGCGGTGGCCGACTTCTTCGGCCGCGCCGCCTGGTGGCAGGGTGGCGTCGACGCGGTGGTCACCGGCGACTCGCGCAAGGAACAGAAGCACTACTTCACCTGGATCATGCGCCTGGCCGAACGCCTGGGGCTGAACGTCGAGGCCTGCCGCCGCCAAGGCTTCCGCGGGCTGCTGCAGGCGCTGGACGGTATCGCCCAGGCCTACTTCATCGAACTGCTCGGCGAAGGCTTCGACGCTGCACTTGACGAGCGTCGGGTCAGTACCGGCAACGCCGGAGAGGAACCTGCGTTCATCAGCATCTACGACCTGGTGAGCTACCGGGTCGACGACCACTGGGAGCTGATCACCGAGTTCCTTGGCTTCCGGTTCGAGGAGCTGGCGTTCAGCTTCACCGAGTCGGACTGCGCCAACCCGATGCTCATGGCCCACCTGCGCGGGCTCAAGGCCGAACAGGTGCAGGGACGCAGCTACGACGATGGCCTGGCCGAATACCTGGAACTGGCCCAGGCCTTGATGCGCAAGAAGGAAATGCCCGATCGTCTTATCGAGCTGGCCCTGGCGCCCTACGCCGGCGCCTCCGGCATGGCCAACCGGCGCGCCCTGGCCGACAGCTTCGCCCGCTCGGCTTTTGACCTCGACGAAGAGCAGCTTGTCTGCATGCAGTTCTCGCCCTTCGTCAGCCATGGCCGTGACCTGGCGCTATACCTGAGCCTGCGTCATCCCCAGATTGTCGGGCGCCTGGAAGACCTGCACGCGCTGCTTGACGGCCAGGCCGAGGACGAAATGCTCGGCCAATGGCTCGGTGAGGTCAGCGGCCTGCCGCTGGCGGCATTGCGCAGCCTTTACCGGCACGCGCCTATCGATTTCGACAGCGATGCCTCGCTGATCGCCCGAGTGCGCGCCGGCGACCCGCACAAGGGCCGGATCGTGCGTCACGATCCGATCACCGGTGAACAGGTGGTTGAACTGGTGTCGGGGCGTTGACCATGGCCAGCACCAATACCAGCCACTTCCAGCGCTTCATCGAACGCGCCCGCGAGCGCGGGCAGCTCGTGGTGCAGCCGCGCATGGGTTTCGCCGACATCCCCAGCATGCGTGCTGGCCTGGAGGCCGTGGCCCGCCAGCCGGGCGCCCTGGGCACCATCACCCTCGACAGCTACACCCGTGTCGGCGATTACCAGAGCGCCCTGCGCTGCCTCAACGACGGCAGCCCGCTCAATGGCTTTCCCATCGTCAGCCACCCGCTGGAAGCCCTGCGCGGCATGCTCGACGGACTCTACAGCGAGCACTTTCCGATCCAGGTACGCCATGGCACGGCCCAGCCGCAGAACATCTTCAAGCGCATGGCCGCAGTTGGCCTGGATACCACCGAAGGCGGCCCTGTGTCCTACTGCATGCCCTACAGCCGCTTGCCGCTGCTGCATGCGGTGGAAGCCTGGGGACAAAGCTGCCGTGCGCTGGCCGAGGGCACCGCGCATGGCCATATCGAGAGCTTCGGCGGCTGCCTGCTGGGTCAGTTATGCCCACCCTCGATGCTGCTGGCGGTCGGCCTGCTCGAAGCCATGTTCTTTCGCCAGTACGGCATCCGCAGCGTGTCACTGAGCTATGCCCAGGGCACCAGCATGGCCCAGGACCAAGGTGCGCTGCGCGCCTTGCGCCAGTTGGCGGCGCACTACCTGGGCGATATCCACTGGCACGTGGTGGTGTACACCTACATGGGCGTGTTCCCCTGCACCGAACATGGCGCCCGCCGGTTGATCGCCGACAGCGCCCGACTGGCCCAGGCCACCGGTTGCGAACGGCTGATCGTCAAGACCGTGGCCGAAGCCCGACAGATTCCCTCGGTGCGCGACAACCTTCAGGCGCTGGACATGGCCAGCAGCAGCGCGGCGCAGGCGCCAGCGGCGCTCGATCCTGCCAACCAGGGCTATTACGAGGAAATCCTGATGGAAACCAGGCAACTGGTCGACGCCGTGCTCGACCTGCACGCCGACCTGGGCATTGCGCTGCTGCAGGGCTTCGCCCGGGGCTTGCTGGATATTCCCTACTGCCTTCACGCCGACAACGCCGGCCGCGCCACCACCCTGATCGACGACCACGGTGCGCTGCGCTGGGCCACCCTGGGCGGCCTGCCGCTTGCGCGTAACCACGCGGCAGGCAACGCCGAACACGGCGTGCGCGCCGACCAACTGTTCAAGATGCTGCACTACATGGTGAACCGTTATGACCAACCCTTGCATTGAACCCGGCCAGCGCCCACTGGTACTGGTGGACGCCTACTCCACCGGGGCCTTCCTCGCTCGTGCCCTGGCCGAGCACCGCCCGCTGCTGCACGTGAGCTCGCGACGGGACATGCCGGCCGCCTTCGCCGCCAGCTGCCCGCAGGCCCTGTTCGCCCAGCGCTACCAACTGCACGAGGTCGGCTTCGAGCCACTGTGTCAGGTGCTGGCGGCCCAGCACCCCGAAGCCGTGCTGACCGGCAGCGAGTTCGGCGTTGAGCTGGCCGACCGCCTGGCCGCCACCCTTGGCCTGCCGGGCAACGACCCGACGCTGTCGGCAGCGCGCCGCGACAAGGCGCTGATGGCCGAGCAGGTGGCCGCCGCAGGTCTGCCGGTGGCAGCGCAATTGCGCACCGGCAGCGCCGAGCAGGCCTGCGCCTGGTTCCAGGCCCAGGGTGCGCGGCCGGTTGTGGTCAAGCCCCTGGACAGTGCCGGCTCCGACCAGGTGTTCATCTGCCGCAACACCAGCCAGGTCCGCGATGCCGCCGACGCCATCCTCGGCGGCACCAACCTGATGATGCGCGACAACCATGAAGTGCTGGTGCAGGAGTACCTCGAAGGCGACGAGTACGTGATCAACACCGTCAGCCACCAAGGCCGGCACTGGCTCAGCGATGCCTGGCGCTGCACCAAGACACTGAGCGAGGATGGGCGAAAGATCTACGACAGCGAATACCTGCTGGCCCCCGACGACCCATGCCTGGAGGCCCTGGTCGGCTATGTCGAGGGCGTGCTCGATGCCCTGGCCATCGGTGAGGGCCCGGCGCACACCGAGGTGATCCTCACCGCCGCCGGGCCACGCCTGCTGGAAACCGGCGCGCGCCTGTCCGGCCTGGCCAACCCACCCGCCCTGCAGGCTGCCACTGGCGCCGACCAGGTCAGCCTGACCGTCGAGGCCTGCCTGACCCCAGCGCGCCTGCTGCAGCGCCCACGGCGCTATCGCCAGCTGCAGGCGGCCTGCACCCTCAACCTGATCGCCCGTGGCCAGGGTCGCTTCGACCTGGGCCGGGTAACCTCGCGCCTCGACCAGCTTGCCTCGTACCACAGCGCCCGCTGGCGTTTCAGCGACGGCCGCGCCCTGGCGCCGACCGTCGACCTCAACAGTTCGCCGGGGGCCGTGTTCATGGTCCATCCGCAACCTGACCGCATCCGCCAGGACCAACTCGCCTGGCGGACGTGGGAGCAAGACTGGCTGTAACCGGGAGCCCCGATTACCGGGGCCGTTTCACAACTAAGGAGACACTGATGAGCACGCATATCCGTAACGGACGAATGACTGTCCCGCAACTGGTGGCCATGAAAGGCCGTCAGAAGATCGTCTCGCTGACGGCATACTCCAGCGCGATTGCCCAGGTAATCGACCCCCTGGTCGACTTCATCCTGGTCGGTGACTCCACCGCGATGGTCGGCTACGGCCGCAGCTCCACTCTGGGCATGCGCCTGGACGAGACCATCGCCCATACCCGCGCGGTGGTCGACAGCACGCGCCTGGCCTGTGTGATCGCCGACATGCCGTTCGGCAGCTACCAGGAGAGCCCCGAGCAGGCGTTTCGCAACTGTGCCGAGGTGCTTGCCCGTACCGGCTGCGCCGGGGTGAAACTGGAAGTCAACCAGGTGCTGGCCGGCACCGTGGAATTTCTGGTTGAGCGCGGTGTGCCGGTGATGGCGCACATCGGCCTGATGCCGCAGTTCGTCAACGTCATGGGCGGCTACAAGGCCCAAGGCATGAGCTCGGAAAGCGGCGCGGCACTGATGGCCGATGCACGCGCCAACCTGCGGGCGGGCGCCTTCGCGCTGCTGCTCGAAGGCGTCGCCGAGCCGGTGGCCCGGGCCATAACCGAGGACAGCGACAAGCCAACCATTGGTATCGGCGCCTCCCCGGCCTGCGACGGCCAGGTGCTGGTCACCGAGGACCTGCTGGGCTTGGGGGGTGAGCATGTGCCACGGTTCGTCAAGCAGTACGCCGATGTCGCCGGTGTGATTCGCAAGGCCTGCACACACTTCGCAGACGAGGTGCGTGACGGCACCTTCCCGACGCTTGACCACTGCTACGGCGTCTGAGCCTCGTCCTGGATCGCCTTGACCAGGCGTTGCAGCGCCTGGGGAATGTCCTTGCTCCAGTCCAGCGTGTAGCACAAGCGCAGATGGCTACGCCACAGGCCGCGCTGACTGAAGATTTCCCCGGGCGCGATGACAATGCGCTGGCTCAGCAGGCGCTGGAATACCCGGCGCATTTCCACCGGCCGGGTCGCTTCCAGCCAAAGGCTGGCCCCGCCCTGGGGCGCGACCCAGCGCAGGTAACCCTGGCCGTGGAGCTCCAGCAGGCCCTGCATGTGCTGCATGCGCTCGCGCAGCATGGCGCGCAGCAATTGCAAGTGCTGGTCAACCCGGCGTGAGGTGTACAGCTTGGCGATGGCCTTCTGGCGTATCGGCGATAGGCGGAAGGCACGTTCCAGAAACAGCTGCTGCAACTGCTCGGTTTGGCGCCGACACAGCAGGTATCCATAGGGCGCCTCGGATCCGATGACTTTGTCGAGCGTGGAAAACACCAGCAAGCGGTTGGGGTCGGCGAAGTCGCGATAGCAGGCCGGTGAGGCCTCGAAGCAGAACTCGCCGTAGCCATCGTTCTCGAACAGCCACACATCCCGCTCGGCCAGCCAGCGGGAGATCTGCCGCTTGTCCGCAGCCGGCATCAACCCGCCCTGGGGCACATTGGTGGCCGACGACAGCACCGCCAGGCGCACGGGCTGGGCATGCAGCAACTGACGGAACTGCTCCAGATCGAAACGGCCGTCGGCGCGCAAAGGCACCTCGACGATGGTCATGCGCGCAGCCAGCAACTGCCGCAGCACCGCCCAGGAACAGGGCGACTCGACCAGCGCCACCTGGCCTTCCAGGCCCAGGGCGCGCAGCGACAGCTCGAGGATGCTGCGCAGGTCCGAGCCGATGAAGACATGCTCGGCATGCCAGTAGCGCTGGGGCGAGCGAGTGTAGCGGTCGGCCAGCACACCGCGCAGCTCCGGCTCGCCGAACGGCTGGTACAGCGGCGCATGGGAACGGGGGTACTGGCGCGCCAGCTCGCGCTCGATCATCAGCAGCGGTTTCTCCAGTGACAGCAGCATGGCCGGCGCGTCGCTGCTCAGGGCCAGCATGCCGGGCTGGCGGGCGCTGGAGAACACCGTGTCGAGCAGGCTGGGTGAACATTCGCCGTGCAGCGGCGTCTTGCTGGCCCGGGTGAAATAACCGTGCCTGGGCCTCGCGTACACCCGGCCCTCGTCTTCGAGCAGCGAATAGGCGTACTTGGTGGAGGATACCGACACGTTCAGGCGCTGGGCCAGCTGACGCAACGACGGCAGGCGCTGTTCAACGTCCGACGGTGAGGCCTCGATCCAATCGAGCAGGTACCGGTACACGGCCTGGTAGGTGTAGTGGGACTTGGTATTGTTGTCTGCTTCCATACTCACGGGGTCACTTGTGAAAAAGCGCAGGCACAGGTTACACGCGAATCCCGCGCGCTGCGCTACGCCCCGGGCTGCAGGTATGAACCTTGCTCAGGACGGGACAGAAGCACAGAAAGGCCCCCGGTAAATTGCTGGGGGCTTTTTCGTTTGTGCGACATGTCGCGTTTCTGGCACTCCCGTGCCACGGGTCATTGGTGTTAGCGTGGGCGTCTTCCCGTTTCCCGACGGGTAACCCACAACAATGACTGGCGAAGGAATGCGCACAACCATGCACCTGAAAAAACTCACCGCCACCACCCTGCTGCTGGCCAGCATCGGCCTGTTCACCCAACCGGCCCAGGCCAACCTTACCCAGCAGCAGTCCGCGGCCATCGTCAAAGCGTTCGACGGCAGCGACCCAAGCGACTTCAAGCAGTTCCTCGGCAAGCTCAAAGGCAGCGACCTGGCCAAGGCCGACAACCTTGCGGCAACCCTGGATGCCTACCTGGGCGGCAAGCCATTGGCGGCCGAGCAGCAGAACGAGATCAACCGCCTGCTCGGCCTGTATACCCGCATCAAGTACGGCAAGGCTGCCAGCGAAACCCTGCGTGAGCTGGTGGCCATCCCCACCTTCAATGTCGAGGGCACGCCGCAGCACGAGAACCCCGAGTTCCTCAGGATCGCCGACAAGATCAAGGCCTTGGCTGACAGCTTCGGCCTGGCTTTCCGCAATATCGACAACCGGGTGTACGAGATCTCGCTGGGCAGCGGCAAGGAAGTGGTCGGCATCCATGCTCACGCCGACGTAGTGCCGGTCAACCCGGACAACTGGAAGCTGGCCGATGGCACGCGCCTGGACCCGTTCAAGGTCACCCTGGTCGGTGACCGCATGTATGGCCGCGGCACCGAAGACGACAAAAACGGCATTGTCGTGGCGATGTACGCGCTGAAAGTGGCCAAGGACGAGAACCTGCCGCTGGCCCGCCAGTTCAAGCTGCTGATCGACACCACTGAAGAAACCAGCGGCGATGCCATCCCCTACTACTTCGAGCGCAACCCCACGCCCGACTACAACCTGGCCCTCGATGGCGGCTACCCGGTGGTCATCGCCGAGAAAGGCTACGGCACGATCATGGCAAGCTTCAGCAAGCGCCCGGCCAGTGGCAAGGGTGCCGAGATCGTCAACCTGACTGGCGGCCTGGCCACCAACCAGATTCCGACTACCTCGGTTGCGACCCTGGTCACCGACAACCCGGCGAAGCTGGCCAGCCAGCTGGAAAAAGCCGGTGCCGATTACGTGAAGCGCAATGGCGGCGACTTCAGCATCGTGGCCAAAGCCGATGGCAAGCAGGTATTGCTCACCGTGACCGGCGTTTCCGCCCACTCTTCGGAGCCGGAATCCGGGGTCAACCCGGTAGCGCGCATGCTCGGCTTCATCAACGGCCTGGGCCAGGATGTGCCGCTCAAGCACAACCACTTCACCGACGCCGCCCGCTACGCCGCCGACAACTGGGGCCTGGACTACCTGGGCAACAAGCTCGGCGTGGCCTTCAAGGACCCGTTCATGGGCCCGCTGACCGCCTCGCTGACCTTTGTCGGGGTGGATGAAAAAGGCCTGAAGCTGGCGGTGAACCTGCGCATTCCGAAAGGCAAGCCAATTGCCACGATCAAGGACGAACTGGCCGACAAGCTGGGCAAATGGACCCGGCAGAGCCATACCTCGGTGGCCTTCGACTACAGCCTGGACGAGCCGATGTACCGCAACCCCGAGGGCGAATGGGTCAAAGCCTTGCTTGATGTGGCCACCGAGAACCTGGGCATGAAGCACGAGTTCGGTACCTCGGCGGGCGCCACCTCGGTACACGACCTGCCTAACGGCGTGCAGTTCGGCCTGGCCATGCCGGATGTGAAGTACACCGGGCACAACGACAACGAGTTCAAGACCGTGGAGCAGTTCATGCTGGACTTGCAGGTGGTGAGCGAAATGGTGGCGCGGATCGGGCAGATGCCGAAGCTCTGAGCCAACTCTGCCGACCTCTTCGCGGCTGAAGCCGCTCCCACAGGGACTGCACCGCCTTTGAAAGCTGTGCAGTCCCTGTGGGAGCGGCTTCAGCCGCGAAGAGGCCAGCACAGGCGACCACTCATGACGTTTTTCAATCGACTCGATGCCGTTTCCTGCATTGCCGTGCAGAGCGCCGTGCCGGATGCTTTATTTACTCCGAGACATCGCTTTTTCCACCCGCAGAGGCCCGTATGAAGACCGTCGAACAAATCCTCAAGACCAAGTCCCAGCACCAGACCGTGTACACCATCGGCCCGGATGACTCGGTACTCGACGCACTGAAGCTGCTGGCGGAGAAAAACGTCGGTGCGCTACCGGTGGTCGAGGGTAACCAGGTCGTGGGTATCGTCAGTGAACGGGACTATGCGCGCAAGCTGGTGCTCAAGGGCCGTTCGTCCGCCGCTACCCCCGTGCGCGACATCATGAGTGCGCCGGTGGTTACCGTGGAACCGAAGCAGAACCTCGAGTACTGCATGAACCTGATGACCAACCGCCACCTGCGCCACCTACCGGTGGTCAGCAATGGCGAACTGCTTGGCCTGCTGTCGATCGGTGACCTGGTCAAGGAAACCATCGCAGAACAGGCAAACCTGATCCTGAAACTGGAGCAATACATCCGCGGTGAATAAAGCGTCTCAATGGTAGGCGCGCTCCAGTTCGTCCAGCTGATGGTCAAAGCTGCGCAGGCGCGCCGACCAGGTGTACACCAGCACTTCCAGGTCCCGGTTGAGCACAGCGGTGTTGCCATGGCCGCTGCGGGTCGGCTCACCCAGGTCCAGCTGGTAGCGTTCACGAGCCATGGCCTGGGCCACGCTGGACAGGTCGCGGGCATTGGCCAGCCAGTGGTGATGGTGGTCATGAATTTCGCGGTCGAGCAAGCGGCACTGGCGTTTCAACGCATCCAGGCTCTGCTCCAGCGGCGTGCCCTTGAGTTCGCCCATGACCTCTTCGAAGGTGCGCCCCGAATGCCAGTAGCTGCCCCAGAAATAGCGGTCGAACACCGTCTCGACGCGGCGTAGCGCAACCTTGGTGTTCCAGATGGTCAGCAACGTTCGCCCCTGCACCACCTCACGCTTGTTCAGGTGCAGCTGCTGCCAGGCGATCCAGGTCAGCGCCACCAGTGCAACTGCCACAGTGACGGCGGCAGCGGCATACAGGAAGTGCACTGCCTGGTTCATCTGTTGCGTTTGCCTGATGCCGTAGAAATAACTGGCCGTCAACGTGCCCAGGATCGTCACGGAGCACCAGAAACCCGGTGCGTAGGGATCTTTCATCGCGCTATCCCCTTGTTGTTTTCCTGAGCATAGCAACGGCCAATCACTCGTCAGGCACCACTCGGCGCTTTATTTTTTGCGTGGGTGCAGCGCCTCGTTCAGTTGGTCGATCATCGGAATCCAGTCGTCATCGGCAATGTACTTCTCTTTCAGGAAGGCACGCTGGGAATCGTTCCAGAAAGGTGCATCAACCAGCTTTATATCGTCGTCAAGCGGCGAATGGGTGGTGATGAAACGGTCGATTTCGACCGGATCGTCTGGCAACCCCAGCTGTTGGAAAATCTCGGACAAAGGATGAATCGGCTTATCCATGGTTCCTCCTCGTCGCCAGACCGGTCGTCGACGATGCCGGCCCGGCATGGGTTGAGAGCATCAGCTGAGCTCACGCACTTCGGCGCGCGGCACCAGCTTCAGGTACTGCTCCATGCTCATGTGAATCAGATGATCGTGATCACCCGCCTCCAGATAGACATCGCCTTGGCGGGTAAGACTCGAATCAAGCAGCATCTTTATCTGGTAGGCATCACCCAGCGCCGGTACGGCACCGCGCTCGCAGTCGCCGAACAGGCTCGGCAGGCCGCTTTCACGGGTCAGTTGCCATGCCCCGGACATGCGCACCTTGGTCATGTCCAGATGCCGGTTGGCCGGTAGTACGGCCATGATGTAGTTGCCATGACGGTCATCGAGCATCACTGACTTGGCGACCCGCTCGGCGGGCACGCCGGCCGTGCGGGCCGACTCCAGGCTGGTGGCCGAATGTGGATGGGGAATGATGTCGTAGTCGCAGTTGGCCTTGTCCAGGCGATCCTGCAGGGTCTTTGCCATACGCATGATGCACCTCCGGTTTCGTCCCCCAATTTCCAATTTTAGGCCGGGTACCAGCAGGCAGGGCTAAACTTGTGCAATAGAGGCAAACGAGGTGACGACAGGTGATCGCCCGCTGCTGGCGCTGGCTGTTGCTGCTGTTGCTGCTTGGTATGACGCCAGGCGGTCAGGCAGCGCCCGGTGCAGTGTGGGTGCTGGGCATCGATGATGCCATCGGCCCTGCCAGCGCCGACTACCTGGTGCGCAGCCTCAGCCAGGCCCAGGCGCAGGGCGCGCAACTGGTGGTGATCCGCATGGACACCCCGGGCGGGCTGGACAGCGCCATGCGCCAGATGATCAAGGCGATTCTCGCCAGCCCCGTGCCGGTCGCCACCTTCGTCGCCCCCAGTGGTGCCCGCGCCGCCAGCGCCGGCACTTATATCCTCTATGCCAGCCATGTCGCAGCCATGGCGCCCGGTACCAACCTGGGTGCCGCAACCCCCGTGCAGATAGGCGCCACGCCAGGCACGCCCAAGGACGACAAGGCCGAAGGCAGCGATGACGAGGCCCTTGCGCGCAAGCAGGTCAACGATGCGGCGGCTTACATACGGGGCCTGGCGCAGCTGCGCGGGCGCAATGCCGACTGGGCGGAAAAGGCCGTGCGCGAGGCGGTCAGCCTGTCCGCCAGCGAGGCCTTGCAGATCGATGTGATCGACCTGGTGGCCGATGACGTACCCGACCTGTTGCGCAAGCTCGATGGCAAAACGCTCACTGTCGCTGGCCAGCCCCGGCAGCTGCAGACTGCCGGCGCCAGCCTGGTGGAGCACCTGCCGGACTGGCGCACCCGGGTGCTGGCGGTCATCACCAACCCCAGCGTGGCGCTGATCCTGATCATGATCGGTGTGTACGGCCTGCTGTTCGAGTTCATGAACCCCGGCTCGACGGTGGGCGGCGTGGTCGGCGGCATCTGCCTGCTGCTGGCGCTGTATGCCCTGCAGCTGTTGCCGGTGAGCTTCGCCGGGGTGGCGCTGATATTGCTCGGCATCGCCTTCATGATCGCCGAAGCCTTCCTGCCCAGTTTCGGCGTGGTCGGCTTTGGCGGCATTGTCGCTTTCGTGGTCGGCGCACTGATCCTGATCGACACCGATGCCCCCGGTTTCGGCATCCCGCTGGCCCTGATCGGCACCCTGGCGCTGCTCTCGGCGCTGCTGATCGGCGGTGTGCTGGGCATGGCCCTCAAGGCCCGCCGACGGGCCCTGGTCAGCGGTGACGCCGGCCTGGTCGGCAGCCTGGTCACCGTCACCCAGGTGAAGGCGGGCAACCCGTTCTGTGGCTTTGTGCTAGCCCAGGGCGAGCAATGGCAGGCGCAGTGTGCAACGCCACTGCAAGCGGGCCAGAACGTGCGGGTGACCGCGCGCCATGGCGTCATGCTGGAAGTGAGCGCCGCCGCGCCCGCGGCGCAAGGAGAATGACCATGTTCATGCAATTGGGCTTCGGCGCGGTACTGATCGTGCTGGCGATGCTGTTGCTGTCGGCGTTTCGCATCCTGCGTGAATACGAGCGCGGCGTGGTGTTCCAGCTGGGGCGCTTCTGGCAGGTGAAGGGGCCGGGGCTGATCCTGTTGATCCCGGTGATCCAGCAAATGGTGCGGGTCGACCTGCGCACCGTGGTGCTGGATGTACCACCACAGGATGTGATCACCCGCGACAACGTCTCGGTCAAGGTCAACGCCGTGGTCTACTTCCGCGTGCTCGACCCGCAGAAAGCGATCATCCAGGTCGAGGATTTCCTCGTGGCGACCAGCCAGCTGGCCCAGACCACGCTGCGCGCGGTGCTCGGCAAGCACGAACTGGATGAACTGTTGGCCGAACGCGAGCAGCTGAACTCGGACATTCGCCAGGTGCTGGATGCACAGACCGATGCCTGGGGCATCAAGGTGGCCAACGTCGAGATCAAGCACGTCGACCTCAACGAATCGATGGTGCGCGCCATTGCCCGCCAGGCCGAGGCCGAGCGTGAACGGCGGGCCAAGGTGATCCATGCCGAGGGTGAGTTGCAGGCGTCGGAGAAGCTGATGCAGGCGGCGCAGATGCTGAGCAAGGAGCCGGGGGCGATGCAGTTACGTTATATGCAGACGCTGGGGACGATTGCCGGGGACAAGAGCTCGACCATCGTCTTTCCGCTGCCGGTGGATTTGCTCAAGGGGTTGGTGGACAAGCAAAAATAGCGGTGGCCGCTACACAATCCCTGTAGGAGCGGCCTTGTGTCGCGATGGGCTGCAAAGCAGCCCCCGGACCTATCAGACAGGCGCGCGGCGCAGAGTCGCCAGGAAGGTAGCCGCACCAATGAACAACCCGGCGAACGTCCGATTCAAACGCTTCTGCTGCTTGGGCGTACGCAGCAAGCGCAAAACCCGCGCCGCCAACCCGGTGTACCCCGCCATTACCAGCATGTCCACGGTGACCATGGTCACGGTGATCGCCACATACTGCGGCAACAGCGGTTCATGCGGGTTGATGAACTGCGGCAGCACCGCCAGCATGAACACCAGTGCCTTGGGGTTGCTGACGTTGACCAGGAAGCCACGGAACACCAGGCTCAGCGGTTTGCCGATCGGGCGCACGGCGGATTCATCGCTCATGTCCATCGGCAAGGCGCGCCATTGCTTGTAGGCCAGGTAGACAAGGTAGGCGACGCCGAACCATTTGATGACCTGGAAGGCCGTGGCCGAGGCGGCAAGGACGGCGCCGACGCCGGCGGCGATGATGGCGATCTGCAGGATCAGACCCAGTTGCAGGCCCAGGGCGTTCCAGTAGCCACGCCAGAAGCCGTATTGCAGGCCGCTGGACATCGAAGCAATCGCCCCGGCACCGGGTGAAAGGCTGATCACCCAACAGGCGGCAAAGAAGCCCAGCCACACTTCCATCGACATCACACACCTCGCTCGAACATATGTTGCAAAACGTTAAGCTAAGGTTTTGGTGAAAAAATAACCAGCAAATTCTGCAGGATTTGTTCTGCCTGTACCGGCCTCTTCGCGGGTAAACCCGCTCCCACAGGTATCGCGCTGTCCCCAAGGGCTGTGGAATTCCTGTGGGAGCGGGTTTACCCGCGAAGAGGCCGGTGCAGGTTCAGTCAGCCTCGGCGGACGACTCTTTGTGCATGGACTGCACCTCAGCCCCCCGCCAGCGCCGCACCGACTTCTGGAAGAACTGGCTATTGGGCACCTGCACCAGCGCCCCGCCCGTCTCGGGCATTTCCATCAAGGTGGTGAACAGCAGGTTGATGGCAATCACCCGGCCTTTCACGCCCGGCTTGTCCAGGGTGTCGACCAGTTCGACCACGTCACCGATGCGAAACGGCCCGACAGTGAAGATCAGCACCGCGCACAGCAAGTTGGACAGCACGCTCCACATGGCGAAGAAGGCCACTGCCGCCACCGCGACGAAGCCGGACAGTGCTGTCCACAGCACTGTCGCCGAGACACCCAGGCGTTCCAGCACGAACAGCAACGCGCTGCCCATGATCAGCCAGCGCAAGCCGCCACGCACCGGCACCAGCAGCTCCGCTGGCAACGGGTAACGCTGGCCCAGGCGGCTCAACCCGCGCGCAACGATGCGCTGCAGGACGAAGGCCGCGACCAGGATCAACAGGATCTGCAAGCCCAGCCAGAAGGTGTCCATCCACTGCCCCGGCAGCAGCGAACGCAGTTCCTCCATCAGGACAGCGCCTCGAGCTCGGCCTGCATGCTTTCAAGAGTTTCCAGCGCTTCCATCCAGGCCTCTTCCAGTTCGCCTTCGCGCTGCTTCAGCTTGGTCTGGCGCGCCAGCAGGTCACGCAACTCGTCCTTGCGCGACGCGTCGTAGAGGCCACCATCACCTAGCGCGGTCTCGATCTCGGCCAGTTGCGCATGCACCTGGTTGAGCTCGGCTTCCAGCTTGTCGGCGGCCTTCTTGTGCGGGGCCAGTTGCTGGCGCAAGGCTGCGGCGGCCTGGCGCTGGGCTTTCTTGTCGGTCTTGTCCGGGTTGACCGGGGCGGTACTGGCCGGCGCGCTGCGCTGGCGGTACTCGACCAGCCAGCGGCTGTAGTCGTCCAGGTCACCATCGAAGATGTCGACCTTGCCGTCGGCCACCAACAAGAAGTCGTCGGTGGTGCTCTTGAGCAGGTGACGGTCGTGCGACACCACCACCACGGCACCGGCAAACTCCTGCAGGGCCATGGTCAGCGCCAGGCGCATTTCCAGGTCGAGGTGGTTGGTCGGTTCGTCGAGCAGCAGCAGGTTCGGCCGCTCCCAGGCAATCAGGGCCAGCGCCAGGCGTGCCTTTTCACCACCAGAGAAGTTCACCACCGGCTCGTCGACGCGGTCGCCATGGAAGTCGAAACCGCCCAGGAAGTCGCGCAGGGTCTGCTCACGCTCGGTGGGGGCAATGCGCTGCAGATGCAGCAGCGGGCTGGCCTTGTCGTCCAGCGAGTCCAGCTGGTGCTGGGCAAAGTAGCCCACGGCCAGGTTCTCTCCCCGCACCAGGCGGCCCGACAGTGGCTCGAGCTCGCCTGCGAGGTTCTTGATCAGGGTCGACTTGCCGGCACCGTTGGGGCCGAGCAGGCCAATGCGCGCACCGGGGGTGAGCTGCAGCTTTACCTTGTCGAGAATTGCCTTGTCACCGTAGCCCAGGCGGCCTTCGGACAGGCTCAGCAGCGGGCTGGAGATTTTCTGCGACTCGCGGAAGACGAAATCGAACGGCGAATCGACATGCGCCGCCGACAGTTCTTCCATGCGCTCCAGGGCCTTGATCCGGCTCTGGGCCTGGCGGGCCTTGGTGGCCTGGGCCTTGAAGCGGGCAATGTACTTTTCCATGTGCGCACGCTGGGCCTGCTGCTTCTCGTAGGCCTGCTGCTGTTGCGCCAGGCGCTCGGCACGGGTGCGCTCGAAGGCGGTGTAACCGCCCTTGTACAGGTTCAGCTTGCGTTGCTCGACATGCAGCACATGGTCGACCACGGCATCGAGGAAGTCGCGGTCGTGGGAGATCAGCAACAGCGTGCCGGGGTAGCCCTTGAGCCAGTCCTCCAGCCACAGGATAGCGTCCAGGTCCAGGTGGTTGGTGGGCTCGTCGAGCAGCAGCAGATCGGACGGGCACATCAGGGCCTGGGCCAGGTTCAGGCGCATCCGCCAGCCACCGGAGAAGTCGCCGACGCGACGGCCCATCTGTTCGTTGGTGAAGCCAAGGCCGGCCAGCAACTTGCGTGCGCGGGCGTCGGCGGTATAGCCGTCGGCGCTATCCAGCTCAATGTGCAGGCGCGCCAGGGCGGTACCGTCGTGAGCCTGCTCGGCTGCGGCCAGTTCAGCCTGGACCTTGCGCAGGCGCACGTCACCGTCGAGCACATAGTCCACGGCCAGGCGGTCAAGGGTGTCGACCTCCTGGCGCATGTGGGCGATGCGCCAGTCACCAGGCAACTGACAATCGCCGGCATCGGGCGACAGCTCACCGCGCAGCAAGGCGAACAGGCTGGATTTTCCGGCGCCGTTGGCGCCGATCAGGCCGGCCTTGTGACCGGTGTGCAGGGTCATCTCGGCGCCTTCTAGCAAGCGCTGCGGACCACGCTGTAAAGTGAGGTTGGATAGTCTGATCATGATGGTCGCGGAGTCTACCAGCTTCCTCGGCCCATAGCGCGAGTGGAACCATGCACACCGACCTGTGGAATCACGCCCTGGCCCTGTACGCCAGGCCCGGCGTGGAAGCCGCCTGCCTTGACCTGCAGACACTGGGTGGCGATGTCTGTCTGCTGCTGTGCGCAACCTGGCTGCAGGCGCGTGGCGTGGCCGTGCGAGAGGGACGCGTAACAGCATTGCGCGAGATTGCCGAGCCCTGGCAGCGCGACGTGGTCAACCCGTTGCGCAGCTTGCGCCAACAGTGGCGAGCAGCAGCGCAAGGTGATGCGCAGCTGGCGGTGCTGCGGGAGCAAGTGAAGGGATTGGAATTGCAGGCTGAGAAGGCCTTGCTGGAACGCTTGCAGGAGCGTTCGCGACAGTGGCCGGTGGGCGCCCATGAACCCATGGAAGACTGGCTGGACCGGCTGGCGCCGGACCAGGCCCGCCACCACGACGCGCTAGTTAATTTGCGCGTCGCGGCGGCAGCACTTCAGGACGCCGAAGACGGTGCCTGAGCCGGGGTGCTGGCAGGTGCCGATGATGCTACCGAAGCTGCCGGGGTGGCCGAGTTGGTCGCGGCGGCCGGAGTGCTGGCGGCTGGCGTAGCCGGTTTGGCTTCGGCTGGCTTGCTGGCAACAGGCTTGGCAGCTGCGGGCTTGACGGCCGCACGTGTTGGAGCCTTGGCGGCAGCTGGCTTGGCAGCGGTAGTGGCCTTGGCGGCTGGCTTGGCTGCAGGCTTGGCAGCGGTAGTGGCCTTGGCGGCTGGCTTGGCTGCAGGTTTGGCAGCAGCAGTGGCCTTGGCGGCTGGCTTGGCTGCAGGTTTGGCAGCAGCAGTGGCTTTGGCGGCTGGCTTGGCTGCAGGTTTAGCAGCAGTGGCTTTGGCGGCTGGCTTGGCTGCAGGTTTGGCAGCAGCAGTGGCTTTGGCGGCTGGCTTGGCTGCAGGTTTAGCAGCAGTGGCTTTGGCAGCTGGTTTGGCTGCAGGCTTGGCAGCAGCAGTGCCCTTGGCAGCCGGCTTGGCTGCAGCAGTGGCCTTGGCGGCTGGCTTGGCTGCAGGTTTAGCAGCAGCAGTGGCTTTGGCAGCTGGTTTGGCCGCAGGTTTGGCAGCAGCAGTGCCCTTGGCAGCCGGCTTGGCAGCAGCAGTGGCTTTGGCAACTGGTTTGGCCGCAGGCTTGGCTGCAGCGGTGGCCTTGGCAACTGGCTTGGCTGCAGCAGCCTTGGTGACGAGTTTGGCGGCTGCCGGTTTGGAAGTCTTGGCAGCACGCTGGTCAAGCGCCTTGGCTGCAGCTTCACGAACCTTGCCTACACCTTGGGCCAGCTTGAGGCTGTCCTGGGCATCGCGCTTGAGTTGCTGGATATAAGAACGGGTCTGGGTTTGACGTTCCTTGAGGGAGTCGAGCAGCTCTTCAAGTTCGCCAATGGCTTTTTGCGCCTTGGTCTGCGCCTTGGCTTTACCTGCCTTGGCCGCGTCTTGCAGTTTCAGGCGACCGTTGTGCAGTTTCTCCTGAGCCTTGCCACGCTGCTTTTCCAACTTGGCCAGCAGTTTTTCCGCATCAGCCAGCGCTTGCGAGCAGGCATCTTCCAAGTGTTCGAGCAAGCTGCCCGAAAGTTGCTGGAGCAGGTGTAACGGCGTGCTTACTGGCTTCTTTTTAGCCGACATGGTTTACCTCCTGGCTGACGAGTTTGCGGCTCATACTATGCTTCTGCTGCTACCGCCGCTAGGGCATGTTGACAGTATTATTTACGCCGCGTTGCATGCCTGGGCAAAGTTGTTATCTTGCAGCTCCGAGCAAGTGTAGTTGCTGAATAAATCATTGCTGATATTTGGCAGTTATCTGTACTGCACAGCCCCTCTGTAGGAGCGGCCTTGTGTCGCGATGGGGCGCGGAGCGGCCCCCGGTTTCAGCGCCAGGGCAAATATCGCCGGGGCTGCTCTGCAGCCCTTTCGCGACACAAGGCCGCTCCCACAAGGACCATGAAAAGGCCAATACAAGTAGTGAACACTGGCATACTTCCCCGCTCATTGGCGCAGGAACTGACCATGTCTCGATATCTTGTTTTAGGTTTATGCCTGCTGGCACCCATCGCCTTGGCCGACAGCAAAGAACATGACCTTGCCTACAGCATCGGCGCCAGCCTGGGTGAGCGACTGCGCCAGGATGTGCCTGACCTGCAGCTGGATGCGCTGATAGAAGGCCTGCGCCATTCCTATGAGGGACAACCGCTGAAACTCGACAAGGCACGCATGCAGGCCCTGCTCCAACAGCAGGAAGCGCAGGAAGGCGATGCCGCCATGCAAAAGCTGCAAGCTGCTGAAACACGCTTCATGGCCAACGAGCGTGGTCGTTATGGCGTACGCGAACTACCGGAGGGCGTGCTCTACAGCGAACTGCAAGCAGGTACGGGCGCGCAGCCCAAAGCCGGTGGCAAGGTGCAGGTGCGTTATGTGGGCAGGCTGCCAGATGGCTCGGTGTTCGACCAGAACCAGACGCCCCAGTGGTTCAGCCTGGATTCGGTGATCGAAGGGTGGCAGGTAGCCTTGCCAAAGATGCACGCTGGCGCCAAATGGCGCCTGGTGATTCCCTCAGCGCAAGCCTATGGCGCCGAGGGCGCAGGGGACCTGATCGCACCCTACACACCCCTGGTGTTCGAGATCGAGCTGCTGGCGGTTGGCGATTGACGCCAACCCTCAGGCCTGGACCGCGCCTTCTTCCTTGTGCGCGTTGTGCAACACTTCGATCAGGCAGTCTTCCAGCTCGAAGCGCTCGTGCAGCAGGCCACCCAGCTTGCCCAGCTTTTCGGCAAAGCGTTCGGTGTCCTTGCACTCACCCTTGGCGCAATGGTCATTGAAGGCCAGTGCGATCTGAGTACTGTCATTGATCCGTGGGTTGATCTCTTCGGCCAGCTTCAACGCCTTCTCGTCTCCGAAGGCCTTGGCCTCACTGACCAGCTGCTCGCAGACCTCGAAATGCCACGCCGAAACGTAGTCGACAAGGAGCGCACAAAACTCCCCGTTCGTGTCCTTGTCGGCGAAGGCCGGCTTCGCATCGCGCAATGCGCGGAAAGCCTGCACCAGTTCCTGGCGCTCCTCCAGCCAGCGGTCGATCAGTTTATGAACCCCACCCCAGCGTTCCTGAGCGTTCTGGCAACTATCGAGCATGGCTATCTCTTCCCTTCTGGGTAGATGCCGCTGCACCTCGCACCACGACCATGCAGCACAAAGGTGACATCAGCAGGCGGCATCGAGCAGTTGTGTTTTCGGTATGCGTGCTGGGAGATTATTCCCGCACGGGCTGGCCTTCAAGGTACGCAGCGGACAAAGTTCATACAAGTGTTTAATACCCTGTTACACGGCCATTGGTCGTACCAATGGCGCAACCTTGCGCCAGGTCATGTTCTCGCCAGGCTGCGGAAACGATACGCCAGCAGGCAGCTCAAGGGCAGCAACGCCAACAGCAGGAAAGCCAGCAGGCTCCACTCGGGCAGGGTCAGGTCGAGAAAGCTCCAGGTCAGAGAGCTGCAATCCGGGCCGCCGAACAACAACTGCCGGGCCGCCTCGCCCCAGGATTGTTCGAACAGCCGACCGAGCGGCACCGGGCAGACAGGGATGGCCCCGTCACCCCCTTGCAACCAGACATGTCGCGCTGCCAGCAACGCCCCGGCCAGCGAACAGCCCAGCGTTGCCCGCGCGTAACAGCGAATGCCCGCCGTACCCGGCGCCTGCAGCACTGCCGCCAGGCACAGCAGCGCGTACACGCCAAGCAGCAGCCGCTGGCTGAAACACAACGGGCAGGGCACCAGCCCGAGGACGCTTTCCAGGTGGACGGACGCGGCCAGTACCGCCAGTGCAGCAAGGCAGGCAGGTAGGAAAAAGGTGCGCAAACGGGCCGGCAGCATGGGCGGTGAAGGTCCCGGGATAATGAAGTGGCTTGAAACGGTAGAGGAAAGACGCGCTTTGTTTCAAGGCGCGACGGCAATGACAAGTCGCTGAATCGCGAAGGAAATTTCCAACCATGCGGTAGGAAACGTCTGAAGAAATGGACTGCAGATCTAACTTACATCGAAAGGAAAGTTACCTGCCCCCGGAGCCCGCACCTTTGCGCGGGCCCTGGGGTAGGTCAGGCGCGTACGCCTTCGGGCAATGGCAGGGCTAGCAGGCGCTCGTCAAGCAGGCCGAGGCCCTCCTGGAACAGCTGGTTGCTGCGCTCGGTCTCGCCAAGGCCGGCGAGCAGGCGCGCCAGCTCGGCACAGGCCTCGGGGTTGCGCTCCATGCGCAGGCTGCTTTCGAGGTAGTCGCGCGCCTTGCCCCACAGGCGGTTCTGCAGGCTCAGGCGGCCCAGGGTAAGCAGCAGGCTTGCATCTTGGGGGTGGGCCTTGAGCCAACCTTCGGCCGTTTGCAGCTGGCGCGCCGGGTCATCGCCACGCACCAGGCCGTACAGGCGGGCCAGGTGGCTTTCGTAGTCACGCTTGAGGGCAGTGCGCAGCACCTGTTCGGCTTCGCTCTGGGCGCCCACTTGGCGCAGTTGCTCGGCATAGGCCAGCACCAGTTGTGGCTCCTGGCGCTGGGCTGCGGTCAGTTGCTGCCAGGCGCGCTCCAGCGCCTGACGGGCACTTTGCGCATCCTCGCCACGGGTGCTGGCCAAGCTCAGGTTCTGGCCCCAGGCACGTTGCTCGAGGGCCGCCAGTTCGGTAGCTGGCAGCACCTTGTGCTTGCGCAGGTCGGGCAGCAGGCGGATCAGTGCCGACCAGTCGCCGCGCTCCAGATACAGGCGCTGCAACAGGCGCAGCACCTGGCTGTTGTGCGGGTGGCGCTCCTGCATGGCCAGCAGGGTTTCCAGCGCACCATCGCTTTCGCCACGGTCCATCTGTAACTGCGCATGGGTCAGGGCGATGGCCAGTTCCGCTTGCGGCTGGCGCTCCAGGGCACGCTCCAGCAGGTTGTCGCTGTCTTCGGTACGGCCTTGCTCGTTGGCCGCACGCGCGGCACCGAGGTAGAACAGCAGCGGCTGTCGCTCGGCCTCGGCAGCCCGGTGCAGGTGGCGCTGGGCGCTGGCCCAGCGGCCCTCGGCGAGGTCCAGCTGGCCCTGCTCGATGGCCAGGCGAATACGCCGGCTGCGGTTACGCCGCGACCACGGGTTGACCACGCCGCTGGAGGTCAGCACCAGGCCGACCAGGTAGCGCACCAGCCACAGCAGCAGCACGACGGCCAGCAAACCCGCCAGGGCCGCCCACAGCCCCGACTGGTAACGGAAGCTGCCATACGAGATCAGCACGTAGCCGCTGTGCTTGGCGACCGCAATACCCAGCGCCGCGGCGACCACGATCGCCAGCACGGCCAGCAGGTAGACACGTTTCATGGTTTGCCCCCTTCTGCCTCGGCCGGCAGGTGGCGGCGCTGGATATAGGCCTGCACTGCAGCCAGGCTTTCGCTGAGGTCAGGGGTAACCACCGACACCGGCTGCTCGGCCAGGGCATTGAGGCTGTCAAGCATGGCCTTGCTTTGCGGGTTGTCGGCGTTGAAGTTGGCCAACAGTACGCTGCGGGCGTCGTCCAGCGCCTGGGTGTAAACCTTGCTATCGCCATTGAGCGCTGCCCACTGGGCCTGCTCGATGGTCAGGCTCAGGGCCAGGCGCAGCTGGTTCAGTTGCTGCCCGGCCAGTAGCGGACGCACGTTGTCATCGGCGTTGAAGTCGATCTGGAAGTACTTGGAGATCTCGGCCCACCACTGGGACAGGCGACTGGCGCCGTCACCATCGGCGGTGAGCGCGCCCAGGGCATCGGCATTGGTGTCGAACTCCGGCGACTGGGCGCTGAGTTGCTGCACCAACTCGCGCTGAGCGGCCAGTTTCAGGAACAGGCCGGTACGGTCCGGTTGCTGGGTGCTGTTGAGCGTGGCCAGGCTGCGCGCCAGTTGCTCACGGGCGGCGAAGGCACCCGGATCGCTCTGCTCGCGCAGGATCTCGTCGGCACCCTCTACCAAGGCCTTGGCACTGGTAATGTCCTGCAGCGCAGACAGCCGCAGGGTGGCCAGGCGCAGCAGGTGCTCGGCCTCGGCCAGGCGCCATTCCTTGCGGCTTTCGCCCAACACGGTTTCCAGACGCTGGCTGAGGCGTTGCTGGTCGCCTTGCAGCTGTGCCACCAGGCGGCGGCGGTCTTCCAGCTCGCTGGCCGCCGGCAGGCTGGCCAGCTGTGCGCTGATCTGCTGTTCGCGCTGCTGCAGGGCCTCGGCGCGCTGGTTCAGCGCCTCGATGTGCTGGCCCTGGTTGAATTCGCTGCCTTGCAGCTGACGCACCTGCCAGACACCCCAGCCACCTACCGCCACTCCGGCCGCGCCCAACAGCAGGGCCAGCGTTGCCAGGCCACTGCCGGAGCGCTTGGCAGGTGGGGCGGTGACGGGTTCCGCCGGCGCCTGTGCCGACGGCTGATCGTTATTGGACAAGACAGTCTCGCTCACGTATCCATCCTTTGCATGGGGGCGCATCGCGTTCAGCTTAGCGCCTTAAGAGGCAGGTGCAGCGCTGCGCTGCACGGCTACCAGCAAGGCCGTGGCACTGGCGCCACGGCAATCCACAACCTGTTGGGCCCCGGCGGCCCTGGCCTGGTCTGCAACCCGAGGGCTGGGCACGAACAGCGGCAGACGCGCCAGCTGCGGCCAATCGGCGCCGGCCATCTGCTGCAAGTGTTCAAAACCCTGCCCACTGCTGACCACCAGGCCATTGAGGCGTTCCGCTTCGATGCGGCGCATCAGGGTGCCCGCCGGGTAAGCCGGCAGGCAGCGACGATACAGTTCCAGATAATCGACACTAGCACCTTGCTCTGCAAGACGCTCTGCCAGCAGTTCGCGACCTCCGACACCACGAACGATCAAGATCCGCGGTGCCGGCGTGGCAACTGCCTGGCGCAGGACCGGCAGTGCCAGCAAAGCTTCGCTGTCATCGCCACTTGGCGGGAAGCTCACCGTCAGGCCCGCCCGCTGCAGCACGGCGGCGGTCGCCTCGCCCACAGTGAACCAGCCTTGCACGGGTGGCTGCAGGCCGGCATCGGCCAGTTGCTCAAGCAACAACCGGGCTGCCGGCTTGCTGACCACAATGATCGCCTGGAAGCCCTGCAGGCCTTCCAGCAACAGGCGTTGCTGGTTATCCATAGCGACGGGCTCGATTGCCAGCAGCGGCAGGCAGCTGCTGGCTACCCCCGCCGCTGCCAGGCTTTGCGCCAGTGCCGCACAATCCTCGGCAGGCCGGGTCAGCAACAGGCGCCAGGAGCTCACGGGTGGCCGGCCTCGCCGTAGACTTCCTTGAGGATGGCCTCGGCGCCCTGCCCCAGCAGGTCCTCGGCCACCTGCACGCCCAAGGTTTCGGCGGCAGTACGGGGTGCGCGGGCATCGGCCACCAGCAGTGTACCGCCGCTGGGCTGGCCTACCAGGCCACGCAGCCAAAGCTGGTCACCTTCCAGCACCGCATAGCAGGCGATCGGTACCTGGCAGCCGCCATTCAGGCGTTTGTTCAGGGCACGTTCGGCCACCACCCGGTCGGCGGTATCGGCATGATGCAGCGGCGCCAGCAGCGCATGGATTTCCTGGTCGGCGCTACGGCACTCGATGCCCACCGCGCCCTGGCCGCCAGCCGGCAGGCTGTCATCGACGCTGATGGTGGAGGTGATTCGTTCTTCGAAGCCCAGGCGGATCAGGCCGGCGGCGGCGAGGATGATGGCGTCGTACTCACCGGCATCCAGCTTGGCCAGGCGAGTGTTGACATTGCCGCGCAGGAAGCGGATTTGCAGGTCCGGGCGACGCGCCAGCAGCTGGGCCTGGCGACGCAGGCTGGAGGTGCCGACGATACTGCCGGCAGGCAGCGCTTCGAGGCTGTCGAAGGTATTGGAAACGAAGGCATCGCGCGGGTCTTCGCGCTCGCAGATGCAGTACAGGCCCAGGCCTTCGGGGAAGTCCATGGGCACGTCCTTCATCGAATGCACGGCGATGTCGGCTTCATTGTCCAGCAGGGCAGTTTCCAGTTCCTTGACGAACAGGCCTTTGCCGCCGATCTTCGCCAGCGGCGCGTCGAGCAGCTTGTCGCCACGGCTGACCATGGGAACCAAGGTCACCAGCAGACCGGGGTGAGCCTGCTCGAGGCGGGCTTTGACGTATTCGGCCTGCCACAGGGCCAAGGCACTTTTACGGGTGGCAATGCGGATTTCGCGAGTGGACATGGAACGCCCCGATCCAGATAAATGCTGCCGATGATAACAGCATCGCCGGTATCGCTAGCAGATGTGGATCAGCTGAGGGCCTCTTCGCGGCTAAAGCCGCTCCCACAGGTTCATCACTGCCTTCAGAGCGGCACCATACCTGTGGGAGCGGCTTCAGCCGCGAACAAGGGCGCAGCCCTTACCATGCGGGCGCCGTATCAGAGGGTCTGCATCATCTTGCGCACACCGGCCACATGCCGGCGGCTTACGGTCAGGGCGTCGCCGTCAAGGCCTTTCAGGTACAGCTGGAAATGCCCCAGCGGCGTGCGCTGCAGGCGCTCGATACGCTCACGGGCGACCAGCGCATTGCGGTGGATACGCACGAAGCGTTCGCCAAACTCGTCTTCCAGGGCCTTGAGCGGCTCGTCGAGCAGCACCTCCCCGGCCTCGTGGCGCAAGGTCACGTACTTGTGGTCGGCAATGAAATAGATCACCTGGGGCAAAGGGATCAGCTCGATGCCTTTGCGCGTGCGGGCACTGATGTGGCTGCGCGGGCCGCCGCCTTCGTTGGCCGGCCTGGTGAGCGCCGCCAACTGGGCGCGGTTGGGTTTTTCGGCCTTGCGCAAGGCATCGCGCAAGGCCTGGGCCTGGAAAGGTTTGGTCACATGGCTGAGGGTACTGTCCTTGAAAGCCTCGGCACCGTATTCATCGTCCCCGGTGCAAAACACCACCGCCGGCGGCGCCTCGCGCTCGCACAGGCGAGCAGCAACCTGCAGGCCGTCCAGGCCTGGCATGCCGATGTCCAGCAGGACCACATCGGGCTTGAGGCTTTCGATCAGCGCCAAGGCCTCCTCGCCGTTGGTGGCGCTAGGCTCCAGCACGGTGTAACCCTCCAGTTCGCCGAGCAGCCGGCTAAGGCGCTCACGGCCTTGGGGTTCGTCATCAACGATCAGGACATTCATAATTGCGCTGGATTCCTGAATGAGTCTCGCACAGGTATAGCGTAGACAGGTATGGTTCGAGCGACACAAGGTCACGCTCTAGACCGGTGCGATGGCCAAAGATTCACTCGGCCGGCAGATTCACTGCCAGTCCTCTGTCCAACTGTAGACGGTCCGTGGAACACTGCCGTTCATTCCTTGAAATCCTTCTCAGCCATTTTCCGGGCATTTCTCTCGACCGGCGCCCTGCGGCAGCCAGTCCAACCCTGCTATTATCGGCGCCACTTTTTCGTTCACGCCTGCAATGAGTGAATCCATGAGCACCGACAAGACCAATCAGTCCTGGGGCGGCCGCTTCAGTGAGCCCGTCGACGCCTTCGTCGCCCGTTTCACCGCCTCGGTCGATTTCGACAAGCGCCTGTACCGCCACGACATCATGGGTTCGATCGCCCATGCCACCATGCTGGCGCAGGTCGGCGTGCTCAGCGATGTCGAGCGCGACACCATCATCGATGGCCTGAAGACCATCCAGGGCGAGATCGAGGCTGGCACCTTCGACTGGCGTGTCGACCTCGAAGACGTGCACATGAACATCGAGGCACGCCTGACCGACCGTATCGGCATCACTGGCAAGAAGCTGCACACCGGCCGTAGCCGCAACGACCAGGTGGCCACCGACATTCGCCTTTGGCTGCGCGACGAAATCGATCTGATCCTGGCCGAAATCACCCGCCTGCAGCAGGGCCTGCTGGAGCAGGCCGAGCGTGAAGCCGAAACCATCATGCCCGGCTTCACCCACCTGCAAACTGCCCAGCCGGTCACCTTCGGCCACCACCTGCTGGCCTGGTTCGAAATGCTCAGCCGCGACTACGAGCGCCTGGTCGACTGCCGCAAGCGTGCCAACCGCATGCCCCTGGGCAGCGCCGCGCTGGCAGGCACCACCTACCCGATCGACCGCGAACTTACCTGCAAGCTGCTGGGCTTCGAAGCCGTGGCCGGCAACTCGCTGGACGGCGTGTCGGACCGCGACTTCGCCATCGAATTCTGCGCCGCCGCCAGCGTGGCGATGATGCACCTGTCGCGCTTCTCCGAAGAGCTGGTGCTGTGGACCAGCGCGCAGTTCCAGTTCATTGACCTGCCAGACCGCTTCTGCACCGGCAGTTCCATCATGCCGCAGAAAAAGAACCCGGATGTGCCGGAACTGGTACGCGGCAAGAGCGGCCGTGTATTCGGCGCCCTGACCGGCCTGCTGACCCTGATGAAAGGCCAGCCGCTGGCCTACAACAAGGACAACCAGGAAGACAAGGAACCGCTGTTCGACGCCGCCGACACCCTGCGCGACTCGCTGCGTGCCTTTGCCGACATGATCCCGGCAATCAAGCCCAAGCACGCCATCATGCGTGAAGCGGCCCTGCGCGGTTTCTCCACCGCTACCGACCTGGCCGACTACCTGGTACGCCGTGGCCTGCCGTTCCGTGATTGCCACGAGATCGTGGGGCACGCGGTGAAGTATGGCGTCGACACCGGCAAGGACCTGGCCGAGATGAGCTTGGACGAACTGCGCCAGTTCAGTGACCAGATCGAGCAGGACGTGTTTGCCGTGCTGACCCTGGAAGGCTCGGTGAATGCTCGTAACCACATTGGTGGTACTGCACCGGCGCAGGTGCGTGCGGCGGTTGCCCGCGGCAAGGCGCTGCTGGCTTCGCGTTAAGGCCCATTGCGAGGGCTTCGCCCTCGTTCGCGGGTGAACCCGCTCCCACAGGTATTGCACAGGCTTCAAAAGCAGTGCTGTACCTGTGGGAGCGGGTTTACCCGCGAATGCCCCAACACTATTCTTAGCGTTTACCGCTACGAATCATCTCCATGAAGGCCGGCATCGCCGCCTCCTTGTCCGCCACGATCCGCGCCATGTGCGGGTTGTCGCCCATCAGCTGCAACAACGCCTTGGCCTGCGGGAAGTCCGCCAGGAAGTCGATGTTCAGCACTTTCTTGCCCACGGCACAGGCCAGGTCGACCGAGAAGCAGAACATCAGGTCTGCCAGGGTCAGTTGTTCACCCGCTACATAGGGTGCGAAGCGGCCGTTGCGCTTGAGCGTGGCAAAACCTGCCAGCAGGTCGGTACGGGCTTTTTCCTTTATCAGCGGCTCGACCTGCATGCCAAAGAAAGACTCGGCATAGCAGGTACGCGCCGGCAGCTCGATGTACAGCTCGATTTCCTTGAGCAGTTCGCGCACCTTGGCCTGCCCGAACGGGTCGGCCGGCAGCAGCGCCTTGCCGCTCTGGGTCTGCTCGATATAGTCGAGGATCACACTGGTTTCGCTGAGGAAGCCATGTTCGGTCTGCAGCACCGGAACCTTGCCTCGCGGGCTCACTTCCAGCGCCTGTGGCGCCTGGCCGCCATAGAAAGTGACTTCCTCGAAGGGCAAGCCTTTTTCCAGCAGGGCCAGCTTGACCATGTTGTAGTAGTTGCTGACAGAGAATCCATGAAGCTTGAGCATGAGGTAACAGCCTCCAGGCCGTAAGGGGTTGGCCCGGCTTTTATAGACCGTACGCCCGCCGCTGACCAGCGTCATGCGCCCCGTCAATGCCCGGGCATTGCCGCCACGGGCGTGGCACACTGTGCATCCCATCACAGGAGTACCGCCATGAGCGAGCCCACCGAAATCGACAATGACGACGACGAAGCCTTCGCCGAGGCAACGCTGACCCAGGCCATCGAGAACCAGATCGAAAGCGGCGACCCGGCGGCGGCGAAAGCCACGCTCAACAAACTGACCCTGGTCGGTTACGAGCGCGAAGACATTCTCAACCTGATGGCCCATGTACTGGCCTTCGAAATTGACAACATGCTGGTGGAAGACCGCGAGTTCGACCGCGAGTGGTACGAGAGCGCCCTGCGTGCGCTGCCCGAGCTGCCACCTGAGATGGATCAAGGCGAGGACGAATAACCCGGCTACACTCGAAGATCAGGCACCGTAGAACGGTGCCGTCATCCTTGTCTGGAAGTCAGGAGTCGCCATGCCTTTTACCCCCGATCTGATCGCTGAACTGGAAGTACTTTCGCTGTTCAAGCACGACAGCAGCCAGGAAGGCATCAAGATTCACAAGAACGCTTCCCCTGCCCTGGTAGCCGCCGCGCAACGCCTGCATGAAAAAGGGCTGACCGATCAACCTGATGGCGGCTATCTGACCAGCCTGGGTCATGACGCTGTCGAGAGTGTCCAGTTGCTGCAGAACATTCTCAAGGCGCCACAGCCGGCCTGAATGGCGGACTTGGTCAAACTTTGAAACTTGCGCGGTCCCTGTGGGAGCGGCTTCAGCCGCGAACACCGGCGCAGCCGGTGCCATACACCGCGTCGCCTGATTCGCGGGTAAACCCGCTCCCACAGGGACCGAGCAGGCCGGTCAGTGAGCTGTCGCCCTGCGCCTTTCCGCCAGGCGCGAGCGCCCGTACAGGAACACGATGGCCAGCAAGGCCAGCGCCTGCGCCGAAAGCGAGTAGGCGTCAGCGTGAACCCCCAGCCAGTCGAACTCGAAGAACGCCACCGGCCGCGTGCCAAGTACCCCGGCCTCTTGCAACGCCTTCACGCCATGCCCGGCGAACACCACCGACAAGGCACATAGCAGCGCGGCGTTGATGCTGAAGAACAGCGACAGCGGCAGCTTGGCCGAGCCACGCAGGATCACCCAGGCCAACCCCACCAGCAGCACCAGCGCCGTGGCACCACCCGCCAGCACCGCCTGGTGCCCGGCTGGGCCGGCCTGCAGCCACAGGGTTTCGTAGAACAGGATCACTTCGAACAGTTCGCGGTAAACCGAGAAGAACGCCAGCACGGCAAAACCGAAACGTCCGCCACCACTGACCAGGCTGCTCTTGATGTAATCCTGCCAGGCGGCAGCATGGCGGCGGTCGTGCATCCACACGCCAAGCCACAGCACCATCACCGCGGCGAAAAGCGCCGTGCAGCCTTCCAGCAGCTCGCGCTGGGCGCCACCAACGTCGATCACGTAGGCTGCCAGCGCCCAGGTTGCGAAACCGGCCACCAGCGCCAGGCCCCAGCCGATGTTGACGCTGCGCACCGCCGACTGCTGGCCGGTATTGCGCAGGAAAGCCAGGATCGCCGCCAGCACCAGAATCGCCTCCAGGCCTTCGCGCAGCAGGATCAGCAAGCCGGATACAAAGCTCAGCGACCAGCTCAGGCCATCGCTGCCCAGCAGTTTGGAAGCCTGCTCGAGCTTGGCCTTGGCTTCGCTCAGGCGTTGCTCGGCCTGGGCCACGGGCAAGCCGTCCTGCAGCGACTGACGGTAGGCCATCAGCGATTTTTCGGTGTCCTTGCGCGCCTGGGTGTCGATGTTGTCCAGCGAGCTTTCCACCAGCTCGAAGCCTTCCAGGTAGGCCGCTACTGACAGGTCATAGGCCTGGTCGTGATCACCTGCGCGGTAGGCCGCCAGGCTCTTGTCCAAGGTGCTCGCGGTGTATTCGAGCAATTGCGCCGGGCCACGTTTGACCTGCGGCGGCTGCGCGCGCTGGGCGCGGAACGCCTCCACGGCCGTGGCACCTTCGCTGGCGGCGACTTCGGCCGGGGTCTGGCGGGCCAGGTCGGCGATGTTCCAGGCCTTGTCGCCTTTGCCGGCTTCTGGCTTGGCGGTGAAGCTGGCGATGTAGGCAGCCACATCCCAACGCTGGCGGTCGTCCAGCTGGTCGGCAAACGAAGGCATCTCGGTGCCATCGATGCCCAGGGCCAGGGTGTTGTAGAGGTCGAACAGGCTCAACTGGTCGAGGCGCGAAACATCGCGCAGGTTGGCGGGTGCAGGCTCCAGGCCCACGCCGGCCGGGCCGTCGCCGGCGCCAGTTTCGCCGTGGCAGATCGAGCAGTTTTGCGCATACAGCGAAGCGCCGCGGGCCGGGTCCGGAGTAATTACCGGAGCCTGGCTGACCTCGTAGGCCACCGCCAGGCGCGCACCCAGCTGGCGGGCCTGCCTGGCAACAGCCGGGCCGTCCTGGCGCTGGTCGATGGCCTGGCGCAGCGCCTGGACGCCCTGCTCCAGGGCTGCTTGTTCAGCATGCGCAGGCAGGCCTTTGACCAAGTCGGCCAATACCGCGCTGAACTCCTGCTGCTCGCGGTATTCACCATCGTCGATCACCTTGCCGTCTTGCACGGTGGGCGGGTAGTCGGCGCCAATGTAGTCCAGCAGGTGCAGGGCCTTGGTGGCCTCGGCGGGGGCTTCGGCCAGCGCCAGGGTGCTGCACAGCGCCAGCACCGGGCCGAGCAAAATAACCGGCAGCCAAGCAAGCAGACGGGAACGGGTTTTCATGGCCAGTCTCGAAGGGAATGCGAAAGAGAACATTGTTCACTCCCACTTTGCTTCACTCAAGGGTGCTGGGCGGATTTCATGAAAAATCTTGCTACAAATCAGATGAAGAGGGGGAATGCGCTGAACCTGTGGGAGATTCTGTCTTGTGTTGCCTGCCCACAGGTATTGCACATGGCTTGAGGGAGATGCGGTCGAGGTGGGAGCTGGTTTGCCGGCGATGAAGGCTGCGCCGATGTCACTGGAAACACCGGGTACCAATTGATTGGTTATTCGCAGATCCATAGCCACTAGCCTGAGGAGCAAACCATCAGGAGACAGGGAACATGGATCGTCCCCACTCAGACCAGTTACGGCTTGGCCGTTTTTCGGAAACCAGTCGATTGTATCTGCTTACCAGCACAACCCTTGACCGGGCCCCAATATTCAATGACCTTCACTCGGCCCGCTTGCTGGTTGCCGAGTTGCGCCAGGCTGAGGAGGAAGGTGCCGTAAGATCGCTGGCCTGGGTGGTGATGCCTGATCACTTTCATTGGCTGGTCGAGCTTGGACCGGGCAGCCTGAAGCGCTTGATGCGCAGGGTGAAATCTCGCAGCACCATGATGATCAACAGGTATCAAGGGCGAAGCGGCCAGCTCTGGCAGAAGGGATTTCATGACCGGGCATTGCGCCGGGAGGAGAATGTGCAGGCGGTGGCGCGGTACATTGTCATGAATCCGAAGCGGGCAGGATTGGTCGCGAGGGTTGGGGATTATCCGCATTGGGATGCAATTTGGCTTTGATGGGGCTTTGCCTGTCAGGGCCCTATCGCCGGCAAGCCAGCTCCCACAGAGTACTCATCAGGCCTGTGGCAGGCGCTGACCTGTCTGGGCCTCATCGCCGGCAAGCCACACAGGTAAGTCACAGGACTCGATAGCAGTGGCGTACAGGTGTGGGAGCTGGCTTGCCGGCGATGGGCCGCATAGCGGCCCCGGGGTCTTTAGGGTTATTGAAGAACCTTGTTCATCCCCCGCTCCATATCATCGATCAAGGCCTTGGCCATCTCGCTTAGTATCCGCGCAGCGCTACCTGCAATGCGGTCGTTTTCCATTTCCGCTTCGGTGGTCAGGTGGCGTATACAGCCCAGCAGCACAGATAGCTGCGAGAAAGCATGGCTGAACGGCACATTTGGCTGCAGGCGGAACAAGTCGAAGGTTTCCACACCTGCGGTTGCAGAGTCTCTTGGATCATCGCTCATCGGGTCGCTCCTTGATCGTGGCGGGTTGCATGGGTGCGGTCGCACACGGCATTGATCAGGCGGCAGAGCAATCGAATATTCATGCCCATGGCATTGCGCGTGTCGCCGGGAGGGTTGTCGAGCAGGACTATGGTGGTGTGGTCGATCGTCAGGGTGAGAGCGCTGATCAGCTCTTCGCAGTCTTTGGGGCTGAGAGGATCGATTAGTGAGAGCGCGGGAGGGTCGAGCAGAAGCAGATCGGTAACTGGTGGATCGGGGACGAGCTTGTTCATGGCAGAACTCCGTATGGGGGATTGAACTGCTCTCCTCCTTGTCTCACGAAGTTGGGTGGCAGTCGTGCACGGTGTGAGACACGGGACATACGGTAACCCCGGCCAGGCCGAAGCCTGTCCGCACACGACCGCCATAAAGCGGTGCTACCGAATGAAATCCGGGTGTCTCACGCCCGATCGCCTTGCGAGGCGACCCGACGACAGTATTCCGGGAACACTTTCCAGCCAAGACAGCACCTTCCGACAGGCGCTGTAGGATAATTCGACAGGGCATCCGAACTGAAGCATTTGGTTTCAGGTTCGGAAATGTCTTACGACGCCTCAGTTCGGTGCGGGTTGAAAACGGCAAGGCCTGGCCCTCATGGTCCAGCCACCGATTCAGGCGAGCTTTTCCTTCACCGTGAAATCCACTTCCAGATCGGCATTGGCCAGCAGATTTACCAGGGCATCCAGGGAAAACTTGTCAATCTTCCCATTCAAAAGCTCACTCAAGCGCGGTTGAGTGACATGTAGCCGACGCGCCGCATCCTTCTGAGGTAGATCCCAGGCACGCACCGTCTTGACCAAAATACGCATCAACTGCGAGCGCAGCCGAAGGTTGTCGGCCTCTTCTGGCGTATCAGCCAACGCGTCCCATACAGATGCCGAGCGTTCATTCGCCATTGTTGATCACCTCTCAGTCCAGCGACTTGAAACGGGCTTTCGCCACATCAATATCGCGCTTATCCGTCTTTTCAGTTGTCTTGCGGAATGCATGCAGGACATAGACAGCCTCCGGGCGGTTCACAACATAGAACACGCGAAAAGCACCGTCTTGACACTTGATGCGGATCTCCCGCACACCCTGCCCCACATTCTCCATCGGCTTCCAGTCGGTAGGTTCTTCACCGGACTGGATCAAGTCCAGCTGATACCCAGCCCGCTGCCTCGCCGCTGGTGGAAACCTGCGCACATCATCCTTGCTGCCGCCTACCCATTCGATAGGCTTCTGACCGTCCCACATGCCGCATACCCCTTCGCCATCGCTCCAATCGCCAGCTGCGCTTGCGCCTCATGCCTCACCCGTGTGTTTGGTCATGCCGCTGCACCTTTCTGGCGTACATGGCAATGCACAGATTTCAGGAGCCTGCACACAAATTATATCGATACCGATATAACATCAAGCCTGTAAATGTCCTTTATCGACAACGAATAAACAGAAAGGAATGGGCAACAGAAGTGAGGCAACTCACCTGAAAAGGCGAGCCAAGGACATTAAACCTGGTGTGCTTCCCAGCCAAGACAGCACCTTCCGAGAGGTGCTGTAGGATAATTCGACAGGGCGTTCGAACTGAAGCATTTGGTTTCTGGTTCGGAAATGTCTTCCAGCTCTAGAACCTGGGCGAGGGCTTTGCCCTCGATCGCCGGCAAGCCAGCTCTCCCATGGTCCGTACCAATTTCAAGGCATGCACAAGCCGGCTATCACAGGTGAACCACAGGTCTCAAAAGCGGTGGAGTACCTGTGGGAGCTGGCTTGCCGGCGATTGGGCCTCAAGGCTTGGCGGTGTCCTTCCACCCCCCACCCAACGCCAGGAACACACCAATCTGCCCCTGAGCCACCTGACTATTGGCCGCTGCCAGCTGCGCGCGCATATCGGTGTAGGTGCGCGTCGCCTGCAGGTCGGCCAGGAACGATTCACGCCCCGCCTGGTAATACCGGTGCGTCTGGTCCGCCGCTTCCTTGGCCGACTTCTCCGCCTCGGCCAGCGCGTCACGCCGGTCCAGCAGGGCGCTGTACTGCGCCAGGCGGGTCTGGGTCTCGCGAATGGCGTTCAGCACCACCCCATCAAAATTCGCCAGGGCTGCCTGGGTCGAGGCTTCGGCCATGCGAATGCGGGCACGGGTGCCGTTGGTGGGAATGGTCCAGCTGATCTGCGGGCCAAAGCCCCAGCGGTTGGTCGCCGGCTCGCCAAGGTTTTCGAGGATACCAATGGTGCCAACCTGGGCGCCGATGCTGATGTCGGGGTACAGGGCGCCGGTGGCCACGCCGATGTAGGCAGTGGCAGCGGCAAGCTGGCGTTCGGCCTGGCGCACATCTGGGCGGCGCTTGAGCAGCGCGGCGCCATCGCCCACCGGCACCAGCTGGTTCAGGTGTGGCAGCTCGGCACAATCGGCAGTGCCGGCAGGCAACTGATCGACCGGTTTTGCCAACAAGGCAGCCAGGGTATACATGCCGGTCTCGCGCTCCGCCTTGAAGCGTGGCAGCTCGGCACGCAACGATTTGAACTGGGTCTGCGAGCGGGTGACCTGGGTTTCGTCGCCACGGCCAGCATCGCGCAAGCGCTGGTTGAGCTTCACGCTCTGCTCCTGCAGGTCGAGCGACTCGCGGGCAATGTGGTATTCCTCGTTGGCCGAGCACACCTGGGTGTAGGCCTTGACCACATCCGCCACCAGGGTGATGCGGGCGGTATCGGCGGCGGCCTGCACTGCGTCGGCATTGGCCTTGGCCGCCTCGGTGCCACGCTTGAAAGTACCCCACAGGTCGAACTGGTACGAGGCACTGATGATGGCCTCGCCGATGTTGGCCACCGGCACTTTCTCTGGCAGCAGGAAGGCCTCGCCCGATTCCTGCAGGCGCTGGGCGCCAAGTTTGACGCCGCCGTTGAAGCCACCTTGCGACTCAGCCACTTCGACCTGGGCGCGCGCCTTGGCAATGTTGGCGGCAGCCACGCGCAGGTCGGTGTTGGCACTCAGGGCCTGGCGCACCAGCTCGTTCAGCCGTTGATCCTGATACAGCTGCCACCAGTCCTCAGGCACCGGTGCCGATACCACGCTGTCGGCATCCTGGCGCAGCGGGCCGTTGAGCTCGCTGCGTTGCACCGCCGCGTCCTTCGGCACCTCATAGTCGGGGCCGACCATCATGCAGGCCCCCAACGACAGGCACAGCCCCGCCAGGATCAGCTGTTTCATGGGCGCTGGCCCTCGATGATCGACACCGTGGCGGTTCGCCCGGCAATCATGCGGAAGTCTTGCGGCACTTCATCAAAGGCGATGCGCACCGGAATACGCTGGGCCAGGCGCACCCAGCTGAATGCCGGGTTGACGTTGGGCAACAGGTTGGCACCACTGCTGCGGTCGCGGTCTTCGATGCCGGCGGCAAAGCTTTGCACATGGCCACGCAGGCGGGTGTTGTCGCCCATGACGCGAATGTCCACGGCATCGCCGATGTGGATACCGCCAAGCTTGGTTTCCTCGAAGTAGCCATCGACGTGGTACGAGGCGCTGTCGACCACCGACAGCACCGGGCGGCCGGCGGTGACGAATTCGTGATTACGCGGTGCTCGGTCGTTCAGGTAACCGTCCACCGGGCTGCGCACCACCGAGCGGTCGAGGTTGAGCTGGGCGGTATCGACGGCCACCTGTGCTTCGCTGACGGCCGAACGGGCACGGGCCTCGCGGGACTGGCTTTCTTCCACCTGTTCGGCGGCCACCAGATTGCCAAGCTTGCGGTTGCGCTGCGCTTCGCGGGTGGCCTGGGCCAGGGTTTCCTGGCGTTCACCCAGGGTCGCCTTGGCTTGGCGCAGGGCCAGGGTGAAGCGGTCCTGATCGATGGTGAACAGCACATCGCCGCGCTTGACGGTCTGGTTGTCACGCACCTCGACCTTCTGGATCAGCCCGGATACGTCCGGAGCAATCTGGATCACGTCGGCGCGGATGTGACCGTCGCGGGTCCAGGGGGCGAACATGTAGTACACCACCATCTGCCACACGAGCACGGCGGCGAAGGTCACTACCAGCAAGGTCAGGACCACACGGCCCAGGGTCAGCAAAGGTTTTTTCATGGCAGCATCAGGTTTCGGCAAAAGTGGTCCACCGCGCCAAGCAGCACGGCATACAGGGCAACGTTGAACAACGCCCGGTGCCAGACCAGGCGGTAGAAATGCAGGCGCACCAGCACCGCGTGCACCCCGAGGAACAGCAGGTAGGTGCCAAACATCATCACCAGCAGCGTGGGCAGGAATACCCCACTGATATCCAGTTCACCGATCACAGGGGTGCTCCGTCGAGGCCGGGGGGCAGTTGCGGTTGTTCGGCTGGCTCGAGCATCACCTCCACGCCCGGCAGCAGTGCCAGGCGCAGGCCGCTCAGTGCGTGCAGCAGGTGGGTGCGGGCATCGCCGCGCTCGTACAGCTCATCCAGGTTCAGCGCCAGGCGCGCGCGCTCCATGTTGCGCAGCAGCGCGGCCGGGGCGTGCAGGCGCTCGCCGGCGCGCAGGCAGGCAGCGTAGTGCGCGCCGACTTCCTCGACTACCGTGTTCAGCCGCTCACGAGCCTGCTGCCCGGCACGCGGCATGTAGGCCAGCAGGTCGAGCAGGTTCAACCCCACCCGCAGGTCGCGCAGTGCCACGCCGCTGTCCTGCCCGGTTTGCGACAAGCGCGGCAGGTGCTGCATCAGGCGGTCGAGCATCTGCACACCGACCTGGCGGTGCTCGGCCAGGGTGGCCGGCTCGGTCATTTCAACGATGTCGCGCCAGGCGAAGCGGGTCATGCGCTTTGCCGCCAGCTCCACGCCGAACGGGCGCATCACCAAGGTCCAGATGAAGGCGAACAGCAGCCCCACGGGGCCGGCGAGGTTGGAATTGAGGAAAGTGAAGAAGTCAGCATCGTAGGCGCCCTGGATGCTGATGAAGGTCGAGGTGTTGACGATGGTCAGCAAGGTACCCAGGTAGAAACGCGGCTGCACGGTCAGGGTGCCAACGCAGATGAACGGCACGGCGAAGGCCAGCACCAGCATCGGGAAATCGTGCAGGTTGGGCAGCACCAGGAACAGGTACAGGCTGGAGAAGATGACCGACATCAGCGTCCAGAAGAAAAACCGGTAGATCTGCGGCGCCGGGTCGTCCATGGCGGCGAAGAAGCTGCACGACACGGCGGCGAGGATCACTGCGCTGGCGCCGTCGTTCCAGCCCAGACCGATCCAAAGGCCACAGGCGACAACGATCGCCAGCACGGTGGAGGCCACCGAATACAGCATCAGGCCACGGTCGAAGAACGCCGTCAGGCGGCCCAGGCGCCAGTGGCGGTACACCGCGCGCCAGGGTTTGGAGTCGTCGCTGCGCAGGGCATGTTGCAGGCTGCAGCAGTCTTGCCACAGGTCGGCCCATTCGGTCAGGCGGTACAGAGCGTTGGACAGTAGCAATTCGGCGCGCTGGTCGAGGGCAGCGGCGCCCGGCTGCAGGCGCTCGATCTGTTCGTGCAGGGCGGTCCAGCGGGCGACCGAGGCGCTGTCGACGGTGCCCTTGAGCCATTCGCGGGCGGCATCGAGCAACGGTTGCAACTGGGCGAACTGTGCCGGGGCGCGGCCTTCGAGGGCGACCAGGGCGTCGTCGAGGGCATCGATCACGGGCAGCAGGTGGATCATGCGCCCGCGCAACTCGCGGGCATTCTTCAGGGTGTGCGGACCGGCGCCTTCATGCCCGAGCTGGCCGATCATCAGCTCCAGCGAGTTGAAGGTGGCAACCATCGCCCCGCGCATGCCGCCAACCTGGTCTGCGCTGGCTTGGCGGGCCAGGTAGGTGTCGCTATAGCGGATCGCCTCGGTGAACCAGCTACCAGTGGCACCGACTACAACCGGCGCCAGCCGGCGTGGCCAGAAGATCGCCCCGACCACCGCCGCACACACGATCCCCAGGCAGATTTCCTGGGCGCGGGAGGACGCCACGTCGAACACAGCAAGCGGGTTGTCGACCACCGCCAGGGCAATCATCGGCAAGGTGTAGCCGGCCAGCATCAGCACATAGTTGTTGGCGGTGCGCAGGTTCAGCGAAAGAAACAGCAAGGTGCCGGTCCACAGGGCGATGGCGATGCTCAGCAGCAACGGCGACTGCACCAGCGGCGGTACCAGGAAAATCGCCCCGCCAGCGCCGAGCAGCGTGCCCACGGCACGGTACAGGGCCTTGGAGCTGGTGGGGCCAAGGAACGGGCTGGAGACGATGTACACCGTGGCCATGGCCCAATAGGGGCGCGGCAACTGCATGAGCAGGGCGATGTACAGGGCGATCATGGAAGCGGCAAAGGTACGCACGCCATAGAACCAATCGCGAGCGGGTGGTACCGAGCTGAAGAAACCGCTCATGCTACCGCGCCTGTGTTGCCCAGGCCGGCGGCTTCGAAGGCACGCAGCACGCGCAAGGCGGCTTCCAGGTCCGCCTGGTCGATGCCATGCAGCACTTCGCGGCGCAGGCGCACCAGTTCGGCTTCGATGGATTCGGCCAGGGTGCGGCCTTCGGCGGTCAGGCTCAGGGCCTTGGCGCGGCGGTCCAGCGGGTCCTCGCTGCGGCATACCAGGCCAGCCTTGCACAACTGGTCGAGCAGGCGCACCAACGACGGGCTTTCCAGGCCGGCGGCCTGGGCCACGGCCACCTGATGCACACCGTCACCCAGGCGCACGATCATCAGCAGCGGCGCGGCACAGGCCTCGGAAATGCCGTAACCGGTCAGCGCGGCATGGCAGATGCGCCGCCAATGGCGAGCGGCAACCACCATGCCACTGCTGACTTGCAGGCGCAGGAGATCAAGGGACATGACAGGAACCAAGGATATTCATAGTTTGCTAACTATCAATATACGCCTGTGCCTCCCCCTGTCGTCAACCGGAGGCATGGATGAATTGTTGTTCATGCTGGGGTTATGGCCTGACTGTGCCGGCCTCTTCGCGGGTGAACCCGCTCCCACAGATGCTGAACAGGATTCAAGCCATGCACAGTACCTGTGGGAGCGGGTTTACCCGCGAAGAGGCCCGGACAGACAACAAAGAATTCAAGGCTGTATCTGGTCTTCCAGCTTCATGGTCAAGGCCAGTGTGCTGCCCATCTGCACCGCCCGGTCACGCCACTCCTGATAGCGGCCCTCGTCACGGCTGCTGAAATGCACCGCCAGCTCTTCGGCCGCCTGCACTACCCCCGCCGCAGCCGCCAGCTCCAGCCAGTACAACGCGGCCTTGAGATCAGCCTCCACGTACAGCCCGTGCATCAACCGGTAACCTACCTCGAAACGGCAGCGTGCCTCACCCCGCTCGGCCCCGCGCAAGAACCACTGGTAAGCCTCCACCAGGTCGACCTGCCACTGCAGGCCGCCATCACACACCTCTTCCTCGTACAGGTCACCCAGCGCGGCAGCGGCATGCAGCATGCCCCGCTCGAAAGCCTGCCGGTAGCACTCCGCCGCCTGCAGGTAAGAGGGCTCGATGCCTTTGCCGAAGTAATGTTGCTGCCCAAGGTTGAACCATGCCGCGGCATGGCCTTGCAGGGCCGCCATGCGCAACAGGTGGCCAGCCAATACGGTGTCGGCGCGCCAGTATTTGCCATTGAGCCAGATCCAGCCAAGGTCGTTGAGCGCTGCCACGTTGCCTTGCAAGGCCTGGCGGCGCAGGTCGCTGTACACCGCCTGCAAGTCGCTGGCTTCGTCCAGGCGGCTGACCAGCAGCGAGCGCTGGCTGGGCAAGCCTATCCCGGCAAACAGCCGCTGTCGCCTTCCGACAGCGGCCGGTGGGGCGATCACCCGCTCGGGCAGAAGGCGGGCAAGCAGCGAATGGATATTGCTGGCAGCAGACATGTTCATCCTCATTGAACGACACACAACCCCAACCTTCGGCTGTGATGAGGCGTGATTCTGCGTGACGTAACGTCAAAACCTGTCGCGAACGATTCGGCACCAGGCAACCAAATGCGACTTCCTTGATCTGAGCAGGCTGTGGCCAATTGCCATGCCCCACGCCTGCCGCCATCCTGTTGCGGCAAGCCTAGACAAGGACGTTACCTTTTGCCGTTCGCCACCACTCGCGCCACCCTCAGCCGACAGTGGGCGCTGTTGCGTCAGCTGCCCAGCCGTTCCCCAGGCATTACCAGCGCCGAACTGGTCTGGCGCCTGCGTGACGTGGGCTTCACTGTCAGCAAACGCACTGTCGAACGTGATCTCAATGAACTGTCGTTGATATTTCCGCTGGAACGCAATGACAAGAGCATCCCGTTTGGCTGGCACTGGTCGGCAAGCGCAGTGGGCGACTTGCGCGGCAATTTCGACTTGTTGACGCACCTGCGCGGTGATGCGCTGCAACCGGCTCGGGGTGAGGGGGTGGAGTTGGTGGCGCGGATCAGCGATACGCTGGCACGGCAGTTGCGGGTTGCGCCGTTGAGTAGCGACATGCAGCTGACGGCGTTGGAGCACGGGCATCGGTTGCAGGCCATGGTAAGTGATGGCTGGCCGCTGCGCTGGTGGCTGTTGAGCCATGGGGATGGGGTGGTGGTGGAACAGCCAGCCGGATTGCGCGAGGAAATTGGCAAGATCCTGAGCAATGCGGCTGCGCAGTATTTGAATTTTTAGCCTGTACCGGCCTCTTCGCGGGTAAACCCGCTCCCACAAGGTACTGCACCGCTCTCAAGGCCGATGGAAATCCTGTGGGAGCGGGTTTACCCGCGAAGAGGCCGGTGCAGGCTTACTGGCTAGCGCTGCATCCCCCAGCGCCGTACCGTCAGCCGCTCCAGGGTATTGAACACCAGCCCTTCCACCAGCAAGCCGATCAGGATCACCACCGCCAACCCGGCAAACACCTTGTCGGTGTACAGCTCGTTGCGGTTCTGGAAGATGTACCAGCCCAACCCGCCTTTACCACTGCTGGCCCCGAACACCAGCTCGGCAGCGATCAGTGTGCGCCAGGCGAACGCCCAGCCGATCTTCAGCCCCGACAGGATCGACGGTAGCGCTGCGGGGACAAGGATATGCAGCACCAGCCGCAGCCCCTTCAGGCCGTAGTTGCGTCCCGCCATGCGTAGGGTCTCGGACACCCCGAGAAAGCCCGCATAGGTGTTCAGCGCCAACGCCCAAAGTACCGAGTGCACCAGCACGAAGATCAGGCTGTTGTCACCCAGCCCGAACCACAGCAAGGCCAAGGGCAACAGGGCAATCGCCGGCAACGGATTGAACATCGAGGTCAGGGTGCCCAGCAGATCGCGCCCAAGCTGGGTCGACACTGCCAGGCTGGTGAGGCCGAAGGCCAGGATGATCCCCAGCAAATAACCCTTGAGCAGAATCACCAGCGACACGCCAACCTTGTCCGGCAACTCACCGCTGAGCAGGCTGTCCCACAGCGCCGTGGCCGTCTGCACGAAGGTCGGCAGCAGCAGGTCGTTGCCCTGATAGCGGGCGATGGCCTCCCATAGCGCTGCGATCGCCAGCAGGATGACCGCCTTGCGCAGCCAGCCGTGCTGCCACAGGCGCTGAGCCAACGGCAGGTTGCGTTCCACAGGCACACTGAGCAAAGGCTCCAGCTGCACCTCGTATTCCTGGCGTACAGGTGTAGTGGTCATGGCTGAAGCTCCTGTCAGTAGGCGATACGGATATCGTTGAAACCAAGATCGTCGGGCTGTTCGGGGCTGTCCGCCTCATCGAACAGCAAACGATGGATACGCCGGGCACTGGCCTGGAAGTCGCTGCCACCCAGGCTGCCCAGGTCGTACTGGTGGCTGTGCACTTCGGCCCGCACCCGCCCCGGGTGTGGCGACAGCAGCAGGATGCGGTTGCCGACCACCAGTGCTTCTTCGATCGAGTGGGTAACGAACAGCAGGGTAAAACGCACCTCTTCCCACAGCAGCAGCAACTCTTCCTGCATCTTGCGCCGGGTTAACGCATCAAGTGCCGCGAACGGTTCGTCCATCAGCAGGATCTTCGGCTGCGTGGCCAGGGCACGAGCGATCGCCACGCGCGCCTTCATCCCGCCCGACAGGGTATGCGGGTAGGCATCGGCAAAGGCTGCCAGGCCGACTTTTTCCAGGTAATGCAGCGCTCGCTCTTCGGCTTCGGCGCGTTTCAGCTGGCCCGACACCAGCAGAGGGAACATGACGTTCTGCTTCACCGTCTTCCACGGCGGCAACTGGTCGAACTCCTGGAACACCACGATGCGGTCGGGGCCTGGGCCGCTGACTGGCTGACCTTGCAGCAGAATCTGCCCTTCCTGGGGCGAGATGAACCCGGCCACGGCCTTTAGCAAAGTGGACTTGCCGCACCCGGAGGGGCCGAGCAGCACGAAGCGGTCGGCACGGTCGACTTCGAAGCTGACCTGGTGAGTGGCCCGTACTACGCGTTGCGCGGTGCGGTATTCGAGGCTGAGATTATCCACCTTGAGCAAAGGTGGCGTTGCGACACGGCTCAGGTTGCTGGCCGTGTGGCCTGGCAATGGGGCGGTCATGATCGGTCAGCTCCCCTGCAGCGGGCGTTCATCCTGGAAGAAGTAGTCCTTCCACGATTCCGGCTTGTGCTTGATGGCGCCTACCCGATAGAGAAAGTCGGCCAGCTTGTAGGTGTTCTTTGGCGTGATGGTGAATTCGTACTGCGGGTTGTCGATCAGCTTGATCAACGTGTCGCGGTCGATCTTGGCCTTGGTCACGCGGATGTAGGTGTCGGCGGCGGCTGCCTTGTCCTTCTGGGCGAAGTCTGCGGCTTCGGTCAGCGCATCGACGAAGGCCTTGTAGGTCTTGGGGTTGTCCTTGCGGAATTTCTCGGTGGCGAACAGCAAGGTCGGCGAGTTGGGGCCAAGCAGGTCGTAGCTGTTGAGCACCACATGCACGTTCTTGTTGGCCAGCACCTGGTCCTGGAACGGCGGGTTGGAGAAGTGCCCGTTGAGTTCGGTGCCGCCGGCCAGCAGCGCGGCAGTGGCATCCGGATGCGGCACGGCCAGGGTGTACTTGTCGAGGCGGTTGTATTCCTTGTCGCCCCATTGCTGGGCGGCGGCATACTGCAGGAAGCGCGACTGCACCGAAACGCCTACCGCCGGCACGGCGATGCGGTCTTTGTCGGAGAGGTCGGCAATGGTCTTCACGTTGGGGTTGCTGCTGACCAGGTAGTACGGGAAGTTGCCCAGCGAGGCGACGGCCTTGACGTTCTGTCGGCCCTTGGTGCGGTCCCACACGGTCAACAGTGGGCCGACGCCAGCGCCGGCGATGTCAACCGAACCGGATAGCAGGGCGTCGTTGATGGCCGAACCACCCGACAGCTGGGCCCAATCGACTTCGATGTCGATGCCCTGCTCCTTGCCATGCTTTTCGATCAGATGCTGGTCACGTACTACGTTCAGCAGCAGGTAGACAATGCCGAACTGCTCGGCGATGCGAATCTTGCCTTCTGCTTGGGCCGCGGCGGGGGCCGCCAGGCTGCCGACAACCAGGCTTGCGCCCAGGCCGATGCTTGCCGCCAGGCGGCTGATGGATTTACGCATGATGGGTTTCCTCAGTCGTCAGAACGGGGCATCGCCCTGGATGGTGGTGCGGTAAAGCTTGCGCCGCAGGTGTGCAGGGCAGCCGGTGGCCAGGTGGATCAGCGAGCGGTTGTCCCAGAACACCAGGTCGTGGGGCTGCCACTGGTGGCGGTAGATGTTCTGCTCCAGCACGCTCAGGGCGTACAGCTGTTGCAGCACGTCGCGGCTTTCGTCGTCTGGCAGGCCGACGATGCGGGTGGTGAAGCCCTCGCTGACGAACAGCGCCTTGCGGCCGTTTTCCGGGTGGGTACGAACCACCGGGTGGATGACTTCCTGTACCTGCGCCAGCTGCTCGGCGGTCAGGGACGGACGCCAGTTGCCTTCGAACTTGGTCTCGGCGTAGCGGGCGGTGTAAGAGTGCGCAGCACTGCGGCCTTCGACAACCTTGCGCAGGGCCGCGGGTACGGCATCCCAGGCTTTGTGCATGTCGGCGAACAGCGTATCGCCGCCCTCGTCGGGCAGCTCCTGGGCATGCAGCATGGAGCCGAGGCTGGGCAGTTCCTTGTACGACAGGTCCGAGTGCCAGAACTTGCCGGCATCACCCAGGCCGATGTTCTGGCCGTTTTCAATGATGTTGGAAACGATCAGGATCTCGGGGTGGCCGGCGAGCAGGAACTGCTTGAGCACGTGGATCTGCAACGGACCAAAACGGCGGCTGAAGGCGATCTGCTGGTCGGGGCTGATGCGCTGGTCGCGGAACACCAGCACATGGTGGTCGAGGTGGGCGCGATGGATACGGGCGAAATCCTCGGCGTTGACTGGTATGGCCAGGTCCAGGCCGATGATCTCGGCGCCTACGGCGCCGGAGAACGGGCGGATTTCGAAGTGTTGCGGCTGGGCGCTGTCGATGATCGACAAGGCGTTCGAGGCGGCTGACATTTTTCACTCCCACGCAGTGCGCGACTTCAATGGCGCGCAACGATCAGAAACGCACGGGGATTTCCCGTGTGGGTTCAAGTCGTGCGGCGCATCGATTGGTCGACGGGTACGCAGTGGCAGTGACTATAAAGTCATAAGAGCAATAATTTAAATACCTTTAGAGAATAACCATAGCACCGGTATTTGCTCGCCGGTGATCAGATCAACCCGCCGTGCTCTTCTTCTTCAATGAGGTTGGTCAGGCTGCTGAGCGCCTTGCGCGCCTTGGAGCGGTTGAGCAGCTTGGCCTGCGCGCCAGCGGGCAGATCGGTGATGTTGAACACACCCTTGGCGGTCAGTACATCGATCAGGTCCTCGAGCACGCGGATCATGTCGAGGTCGCTTTGCTTGAGCTGGTTGAGGCTGTTTTCCACGACATCATCGGCAAACCATTCCTGGATATCGGCATGGTCGGCGGGGAGCATTTCGGTGAACTCGTCGAAAGCGGCCGCTTCTACCCGCCGCAACTGGCCGGCGGCATCGCGTTGCACGTAGAACATGGCGGTGTCCCTCGTCACGTTGGTTCCTTGGTGGTAGACAGCAGCATAGGCAAAGATCGCCGGTCACGCAGGCCTGGCGCCAGAGTATGCGCTGTCGCAGGATGCCAGGAAAGAGCCGTGGCCGCCTGAGCGGCCAATCGCCGGCAAGCCAGCTCCCACAGGTATTGTGCAGCTCTCGAGAGTTGCGCGGCCCCTGTGGGAGCTGGCTTGCCGGCGATCGGGCTGCAAAGCAGCCCGCTGGCGGATCAGCAATCAGCTGTCCTTGTTGTGGATGATGATGGTCGGGTCAGCTCCGCTGATCAACGAGTTGATCGTGGTGTTGGACCAGTTCACCCCTTCCAGCTTGATGGTCACGTCGGCGTTGGCGATCCCACCGGTGGCATTGAGCTTGCCTTCGCTGCTGACCTGCAGCGTGGTCGTGCCTTCCACCGTAGTGAGCTTCAGGTAATTGTCGATGGTGCTGCCCTTCTCGCCCTGGAGCAGGTCCTTCAGGTCGATACGGTCGCCTTCGGCTACCTTGAAGTCCTTGATAACGTCTTTGCCGATATCGCCAGCCTTCCATACGAAGGTGTCGGCACCGCTGCCACCGGTCATGGTGTCATCGCCCTTGCCGCCAAGCAGGATGTCATTGCCTTCACCACCGAGCAGGGTGTCCTTGCCCACGCCGCCGATCAGGATGTCATTGCCCTTGCCACCGTCGAGGGTATCGTCGCCGCCCTGGCCGAACAGGAGGTCATTGCCCGAGCCACCGTTGAGGATGTCATTGCCATCGTTGCTGCGCGAGACATCGAATTCGCTGACGTGCTCGACGATGTACTTGTGCAGCACGCGACCGTCGACATCACCCAGGGCTACGCCCAGTTGCCCCGCGACATAGCCCTGTATGGCTTCGACACCGTTGCCGGCGACCGAACCGAAACTCACCAGGTCACCGAAGATGATGTCGTTGCCATCACCACCGTTGACGGTGTCGTTGCCAGGCACGGTGGCTTCGGTGTGGCCCAGGATCGCTTCCGCCAGTTTGCTCGGGTCGATATTGGTCTGCGGCTTGCTATCGGTGTCGTAAGGCTTCAGGTCGTTGACATTGACCGCGCTGTTGAGGCCAATGGCCTCCACGCCAGACAGCTTGGACAACAACAGGAAGCTCTGCTGGGAATTGAGGTCTGCATAGTAGTCGGTCCAGCGGTCGGAAGTAGCGTAGGAAAACTCATAGGTACCATCTCCCTGAGCGTGCAACTGTCCGCTTGCGTCACTGTCGTCACGCCAATTGTTGTTATTTGCGGTCCTGTACTGGGCGGTCATGTTACCAGCGGCATCAATGCTGACGCGGTTGTAGTTGCCCACCAGCTTGTTGATGACCACATCGCCCAACTTGTAGTTGATCGACTTCAGCGCGGCATCCAGTGTGTAGCTGGAATTCATGAGCGTGACCTCATGCTCGCCGGCCTGATACACGTTCGGCTGGCCGTCGGTGATGAAGAACGTCTGGCGGCTGCCGGTGTTGCCCGCGTCCATCAATTGCTTGAACCAGTTGGCGGTAGTCTTGAAGGCATCCTCGTAGTTGGTGGAGCCGCTGGAATAGAGCGTATTGAGTGCAGTGTAGAGCGAGCTCAACGCGTTCTTGTCGCCCAGGTTGACCGAAACCGTACTGTTCACCTGGGTGGAGAAGTCCACCAGCAGGATGTTCACTGTGCCGGACTGCGCACCCTTGACGCTGTTGGCCAAGGTATCGAACACCGACTTCAGCGAGTTGCGCGCGGCATCCACCGCACTGCCCATGCTGCCTGAGGTATCGACGATGAACGCAATGTTGTAGTCCTGACCCGGCGTCACGTGCAGGCCACTGATGTCGGCAACGATAACGTCGCTGGTTGCGGTGCCGGTGAAACTGTCGCTGTCGGTGGTCAGGTTGCTGGCGGTGTAGGTGTCCGGATAGACGGTTACCTTGATCGTGCCTTCGGTGGAGGCTTTGCTGCCGCCCACGTTCTCGGTGGCGGTCGAGGTTACCTTCACATCGAAACTGCCCTGGTAGTACGCCGGCGGCTTGATGCTCAGGCCGTTGAGGTTCCAGCCGGTGACGTCAACCGAAGTGGCGCCGATGGTTACGGTATGACCGGCGCCATCGCTGAGCACCGAACCTGCCGGAATGCCGTCCAGCTTGACGCTCAGGGTCTCGGAGCCGTCGGTGTCGGTCAGGTTGGCGGAAATGCCAACCAGCTTGACGGTGCCGTTCTCCGGCCCTTCATTGAGCTTGTAACCGTCGTAGTAGCCCTGGCCATCACTGCCATGGAGGTCGGACACGGAAAGCCCGGCGTTACCCATCGCCGCAACGTTCGGGTACATCGGGATGGCCGAGCTGCTCAGGTCGGTCACCGGGCCGTTACCGACCTTGACGTTGATATCCAGGCTACCCGGGCCGGACTGGTTGGCGTGGTAGATCTCCAGTGTGTAGTAGCCGCTGACAGGCGGCGAGAAGCTGCCTGAGATCGTACCGCCCCCACCCCAGGTGGCACCGACCACGCTGGTTTTGCCGATATAGACCTGCAGGCTGTCATCGGCGGTACCGCTGAAGGTGTAGGTCTGGCCAGCTTCCAGGTAGATCAGGCCGGAGGTCTTGGAGCCAGTGCCGGCGGCAACGCTGCCGCCCGAGTCGGCACTGGTAACCTGCTCGCTCTTGCTGGCACTGCCAGAGTTGGCGAACACGCTCTTCAGCGCTGTACCGCTGATACCGTTGCCGTTGGTGCCCAGGCCCGTGAGGCTGTTCCAGGTTTCCTTGGTCAGGCCAAGCGAATCGGGGGTGTTGCTGCCGATGTTCAGGCCAGGCTTGTCGGCTACAGGCGTGATATCGACCTTCAGTGTGGCCTCGCTGCCAGCAGCGGTACCGTCGGTAGGCTTGTACTTGATCTGGGCATAGTCGGCCTGCTTGTTGCCGACGCCCGTTCCGCCATATCCGTCGATACCCGACTCGTTGGGTTTCGGCACGAACCGCAGGTTGCCGGCAGCGATGTCGGCCTGGCTGACGGTCTGGTTCTGGGCGACGTTGACCCAGGCGGTGCCGTTGAAGAGCTGCAGCGAGCCTGCTGGCAGCTGGGTGAAGGTCACACCCAGGCTCGACAGGGCGCTGTCGACGTCGGAAATATTGAGGTCACTCCAGGTCAGCACCAGCGGCGTATCTTCGACCCCGGTGACGGCGCCGCCGGTGGCGACCGGTGCGTCGTTGACTGCGATCACGTTCACCGTGGTCGTGGCGGTGTTCGAGGTATTCACGCCGTCGGTCACCGTCACGGTGATGACGCGAGGCGTGGTGCTCGGGTTCTCGCTGCTGTTGATGAAGGTGATGTTCTTGATCGCCTGGATATAGTCGGCCAGCGATGCAGCGCCGCTCAGGGTCAGGACTACCTTGCCGTCTGTGCTGTTGGCGTTGACCGTGATGCCGTTGACACTGTTGCCCAGGTTCAGCGCGTCACCCGGCTGGCGGTTGGTCAGGGTGACCGTCGCGCCCGTCAGCTTCGAGCTGTCGAAGTCGGTGATGGTGACGTCCACATCGCCGATCGACACACCACTGCCTGGCTGGTTCTCGGTGAAGGTGGTCTGGTAGTCGGCACCGGTCTTGCCGCTGGAGTCGTTGCCATCCAGGTCCAGAACCGGGGCCGGCTCGAAGATCTGGGTGGTCACGCTGCCGGCGCTGGAGCTTATGTCGAGCTTCTCGAAGTTGCCGCCAGTGGCCGAATCGATCTTGACCGTGAAGTGCTCGGTACCCTCGGTGATGCTGTCCTTGAGGGTCGGGATGGTGAACGTTGCCTGCGTGGTGTTGGCCTTGATCACCACCGTGGCGACGCCGGTGTAGTCCGTGCCATCGGCTGCGGTGCCGGTGTAGCTCAGTTTGACGGTGACGTCGGTCTCGGCCTTGTTGGTCAGGTTCAGGACGTATGTGGCGTTGCCACCTTCAGCGACGGCAGTGGTACCGCTGAGGCTCAGGGTGGTGGTCTGGATGGTGTCCGAGACCGCGGTGACCGCCGCCGTATCGCTGACGTTCAGCTTCTCGAAGTTGCCACCGTTGGTTTCGGTGATCTTCGCCGAAACATTGCCAGCATCGATATAGACGTCATCGGCGGGCGCCGGAACGGTAACGGAGCCGGAGAACTTGCCCGCCTCAATGCTGATCACAGCACCGTTGCTGAGCTTGATCGTCATGTCGGTGCCAGCCTTGTTGGTCAGGGTGGCGACGTAGGTGATCTGGCCACCTTCTGCGACGGTCGGCGTGGCGCTCAGGCTCAGGCCGGTCTGGTCGATGGTGTCGGTGACCTTGGTAACCGCATAGGCACCGTTGGTTGCCAGCAGCTCGAAGTCGCCGCCAGTGGTACCGTCGATCTTGGCCTGAACGTTCCCTGCATCAACGTACACATCGTCGCCCGGGGCGTCGATGGTGATCGAACCCTGCTTCTGACCCGCCGCGATGGTGATGCTCTCGCCGTTGCTCAGCCTGACCACCAGATCGGTGCCGGCCTGGTTGCTCAGGGTAGCGGTGTAGGTGATCTTGCCGCCTTCGGCCACGGTGTCGGTCGCAGTCAGCGAGAGCGTGGTGATATCAGGGGTCGCAGGGTTGTCGGTGACGGTGGTCACTGGCTCGCCAACCGCCACGGTCTTCTCGTAGTTGCCGCCCGAAATGCTGGTGATCTTGTTGCTCAGGTCCAGGTTTGTGTTGTGGACGTTGTTCGGTGCGGTGAACGGCACCGATGCCGACGATTCGCCAACCGGGATGGTGATGGTCTGGCCGTTGGCCAGTTTCACCACCAGGTCGGAACCGGTGACTTTGTGGTTGACCGACGCGGTGTAGGTGACCACGCCACCTTCAGCGACAGTCGAAGTCGCCGTCAGGGTGACGGTGGTGGTGTCGATGGTGTCGGTGACCTTGGTCACAGCCGCCGTGCTGCTGACGTCCAGCTTCTCGAAGTCACCACCGGTGGTGCCGGTGACGGTCACGCTGAGGTCTTTCGCATCGACGTACACATCGTCGCTCGGTGCATCGATGGTGATCGACGCCTCCTTCGAGCCGGCCGCGATGGTGATGCTCTCGCCATTGCTCAGCTTGATCACCAGATCGGTGCCGGCCTTGTTGCTCAAGGTGGCGGTGTAGGTGATCTTGCCACCCTCGGCCACGGTATCGGTCGCGGTGAGCGAGAGCGTGGTGATGTCCGGAGTCGCCGGGTTGTCGGTGACGGTAGTCACTGGCTCGCCAACCGCCACGGTCTTCTCGTAGTTACCACCCGATATATTGGTGATCTTGTTGGTGAGGTCCAAGTTGGTGTTGTGGACGTTGTTCGGTGCAGTGAACGGCACCGAAGCAGACGACTCGCCCACCGGGATGGTGATGGTCTGGCCGTTGGCCAGTTTCACTACCAGATCCGAACCAGTGACCTTGTGGTTGACCGAAGCGGTGTAAGTCACCACGCCACCTTCAGCGACAGTCGAAGTCGCGGTCAAGGTCACGGTGGTGGTGTCGATGGTGTCAGTGACCTTGGTCACAGCCGCAGTGCTGCTGACGTCCAGCTTCTCGAAGTCACCACCGGTGGTGCCGGTGACGGTCACGCTCAGGTTGGCGGCATCGACATACACATCGTCGCTCGGTGCGTCGATGGTGACCGACGCTTCCTTCGAGCCGGCGGCAATGGTGATGCTCTCACCGTTGCTCAGTTTGACCACCAGGTCGGTACCGGCCTTGTTGCTCAAGGTGGCGGTGTAGGTGATCTTGCCGCCTTCGGCCACGGTATCGGTCGCAGTCAGCGAGAGCGTGGTGATGTCCGGGGCCGCAGGGTTGTCGGTGACAGTGGTCACTGGCTCGCCAACCGCCACGGTCTTCTCGTAGTTGCCGCCCGAGATGCTGGTGATCTTGTTGCTCAGGTCCAGGTTGGTGTTGTGGACGTTGTTCGGTGCGGTGAATGGCACCGATGCCGACGATTCGCCAACCGGGATGGTGATGGTCTGGCCGTTGGCGAGCTTCACCACCAGATCGGAACCGGTGACTTTGTGGTTGACCGACGCGGTGTAAGTCACCACGCCGCCCTCGACCACGCTTTGAGTGGCGGTCAGAGTCACGGTGGTGGTGTCGATGGTATCGGTCACCTTGGTCACAGCCGCTGTGCTGCTGACGTCCAGCTTCTCGAAGTCACCACCGGTGGTGCCGGTGACGGTCACGCTGAGATCTTTCGCATCGACGTACACGTCGTCGCTCGGCGCATCGATGGTGATCGAAGCTTCCTTCGAGCCGGCCGCGATGGTGATGGTCTCGCCGTTGCTCAGCTTGATCACCAGGTCGGTGCCCGCCTTGTTGCTCAAGGTAGCCGTGTAGGTGATCTTGCCGCCTTCGGCCACGGTATCGGTCGCAGTCAGCGAGAGCGTGGTGATGTCCGGGGTCGCCGGGTTGTCGGTGACAGTGGTCACTGGCTCGCCAACGGCTACGGTCTTCTCGTAATTGCCACCCGAGATGCTGGTGATCTTGTTGCTCAGGTCCAGATTGGTGTTGTGCACGTTGTTCGGCGCGGTGAACGGTACCGATGCCGACGATTCGCCAACCGGGATGGTGATGGTCTGGCCGTTGGCCAATTTCACTACCAGATCCGAACCAGTGACCTTGTGGTTGACCGATGCGGTGTAGGTGACCACGCCGCCTTCTGCTACGGTCGAAGTCGCCGTCAGCGTCACGGTAGTGGTGTCGATGGTGTCGGTGACCTTGGTCACGGCTGCGCCGCTGTTTACATTCAGTTTCTCGAAATCACCACCCGAGGTTCCGGTCACTTTGACCTGAAGCACTTCAGCATCGATGTAGACGTCGTCGCCCGGGGCATCGACAGTGACCGAGGCCTCCTTCGAGCCGGCAGCAATTGTGATGGTCTCGCCATTGCTCAGTTTGATGACCAGATCGGTGCCCGCCTTATTGGTCAAGGTCGCGGTGTAAGTGATCTTCCCACCCTCGGCAACCGTCGGTGTCGCGCTCAGGGTCAGGTGGGTCATGTCCTTGGTGCCTGGCCCGTCGGTCACGGTCGTTACCGGCTCGCCCACAGCTACGGTCTTCTCGTAGTTGCCGCCCGAGATGTCGGTGATCTTGTTGGTCAGGTCCAGGTTGGTGTTGTAGGCATTGTCTGGCGCGGTGAACGGTACCGACGCAGACGACTCGCCAACCGGGATGGTGATGGTCTGGCCGTTGGCCAGTTTCACCACCAGGTCGGAACCGGTGACCTTGTGGTTGACCGACGCGGTGTAGGTGACAACGCCGCCTTCAGCGACAGTCGAAGTCGCCGTCAGGGTGACGGTGGTGGTGTCGATGGTGTCGGTGACCTTGGTCACAGCCGCCGTGCTGCTGACCTCCAGCTTCTCGAAGTCGCCCCCGGTGGTGCCGGTGACGGTCACGCTCAGGTCTTTCGCATCGACATACACATCGTCACTCGGTGCGTCGATGGTGATCGAAGCTTCTTTCTGACCCGCGGCAATAGTGATGCTCTCGCCGTTGCTCAGTTTGACCACCAGATCGGTGCCGGCCTTGTTGCTCAAGGTGGCGGTGTAGGTGATCTTGCCGCCTTCGGCCACGGTGTCGGTCGCAGTCAGCGAGAGCGTGGTGATGTCCGGGGTCGCCGGGTTGTCGGTGACAGTGGTCACTGGCTCGCCAACGGCTACGGTCTTCTCGTAGTTACCACCCGATATATTGGTGATCTTGTTGGTGAGGTCCAGGTTGGTGTTGTGGACGTTGTTCGGCGCGGTGAACGGCACCGATGCCGACGATTCGCCAACCGGGATGGTGATGGTCTGGCCGTTGGCCAATTTCACTACCAGATCCGAACCGGTGACCTTGTGGTTGACCGACGCGGTGTAGGTGACCACGCCGCCTTCGGCGACAGTCGAAGTCGCGGTCAAGGTCACGGTGGTGGTGTCGATGGTATCGGTCACCTTGGTCACAGCCGCAATGCTGCTGACGTCGAGTTTCTCGAAGTCACCACCGGTGGTGCCAGTGATCGTTACGCTGAGGTCTTCGGCATCGCGGTACACGTCGTCGCTCGGCGCATCGATGGTGATCGACGCTTCCTTCGAGCCGGCCGCGATGGTGATGGTCTCGCCGTTGCTCAGCTTGATGACCAGGTCAGTGCCAGCCTTGTTGCTCAAAGTGGCGGTGTAGGTGATCTTGCCGCCTTCGGCCACGGTATCGGTCGCAGTCAGCGAAAGCGTGGTGATATCCGGGGTCGCAGGGTTGTCGGTGACGGTAGTCACTGGCTCGCCTACAGCCACGGTCTTCTCGTAGTTGCCACCCGAGATGCTGGTGATCTTGTTGCTCAGGTCCAGATTGGTGTTGTGAACGTTGTTCGGTGCGGTGAACGGCACCGAAGCAGACGACTCGCCAACCGGGATGGTGATGGTCTGGCCGTTGGCCAGTTTCACCACCAGGTCCGAACCGGTGACTTTGTGATTGACCGATGCGGTGTAGGTGACAACGCCGCCCTCGACCACGCTTTGCGTGGCGGTCAGGGTTACGGTGGTGGTGTCGATGGTGTCGGTGACCTTGGTCACAGCCGCAGTGCTGCTGACGTCCAGCTTCTCGAAGTCACCACCGGTGGTGCCGGCGACGGTCACGCTCAGGTCTTCAGCATCGAGGTAGACGTCGTCGCTCGGCGCATCGATGGTGATCGAGGCTTCTTTCTGACCTGCCGCGATGGTGATGCTCTCGCCGTTGCTCAGCTTGACGGTCAGAGCAGTACCCGCCGGGTTGGACAGCGTAGCGGTGTAGGTGATCTTGCCACCTTCGGCCACGGTGTCGGTCGCAGTCAGCGAGAGCGTGGTGATGTCCGGGTTCGCAGGGTTGTCGGTGACGGTGGTCACTGGCTCGCCAACCGCCACGGTCTTCTCGTAGTTGCCACCCGAGATGCTGGTGATCTTGTTGCTCAGGTCCAGGTTGGTGTGGTGGACATTGTTCGGCGCGGTGAACGGTACCGAAGCAGACGACTCGCCCACCGGGATGGTGATGGTCTGGCCGTTGGCCAGTTTCACCACCAGGTCGGAACCGGTGACCTTGTGGTTGACCGACGCGGTGTAGGTGACAACGCCGCCTTCAGCGACAGTCGAAGTCGCCGTCAGGGTGACGGTGGTGGTGTCGATGGTGTCGGTCACCTTGGTCACAGCTGCCGTGCTGCTGACATCCAGCTTCTCGAAATCACCACCGGTGGTACCGGTGACGGTCACGCTCAGGTTGGCGGCATCGACATATACGTCGTCGCTCGGTGCGTCGATGGTGATCGAAGCTTCCTTTTGGCCCGCAGCAATGGTGATGCTTTCACCGTTGCTCAGTTTGATCACCAGGTCGGTGCCTGCCTTGTTGGTCAAGGTGGCGGTGTAGGTGATCTTGCCGCCTTCGGCCACTGTCGGCGTCGCAGACAGCGTCAGGCTGGTAGTGTCCTCGGAGCCTGGGCCATCAGTGACCGTTGTGCTGACTGGAGCCTTGTCCAAGGTCAGCTTTTCAAACTTCCAGGCGTCTGCGCCGCTGACCGCGTCGATCGCGTTCACTACGGGCTGAGCGCCTACATAGACATCATTCGGCGCGGTTACGGTGATCGAGCCAGTGTTGCTGTTGGCTGGCACCTCAATAACGGTCTTGCCGTCGCTGAGGGTGAAGTACAGCGGCTGATGGTTGTTGATCGGCAGGCCGTCCTGGCTGGTCAGCGTGACGGTGTAGGTGATCTGGCCGCCTTCGGTGACGGAATCGGTAGCCGTCAGCCTGGCCACCACTTCGTTGATGGTGTCAGTCACTTTCACCGACGCGTCGCCGCCAAACTGCAGGTTCTCGAAAGTGCTGCCTGCGCTATCGGTCGCCGCTTTGATCCCAACACCGATGGTGCCGGCATCCTGGTAGACGTCGTCACCCTGTTCGGTGTGGGTGTACTGCGCGCTGGTTTGCCCCGCCTTGATCGTGACCTGGGCATTGTTGCTCAACGTCACGACAAGATCGTGCGCCAGAACGGTGTTGACCCTCACGGTAAAGGTCGGGTTCTGGTTCTCGGGGACCGACACCTGGTCGGCCTCGATGCTGACCAGGACGAGATCGCCCCCAGTGCCGGGGGTGCCGGGCTCGTCAGTCACTGTGGTACTGACCTCGGTCTTGTCCAGGGTCAGTTTCTCGAATTTCCACACATCCGCACCGCTGACCGAGTCGATCGCGTTGACCACCGACGGATTGGCGCCCATGTAGACGTTGTCTGGCGCGGTAACGGTGATCGAACCGGTTGTGCTGTTGGCCGGTACCTCAACAACGGTCTTGCCATCGCTGAGGGTGAAATACAGCGGCGACTGGTTGTTGAGCGGCAGGCCATCCTTGCTGGTCAGCGTAACGGTGTAGGTAATTTCTCCACCTTCGGTGACGGACTCGGTAGCAGTCAGTTTGGCGACGACTTCACTGATGGTGTCCGAGATCTCAACGGTAGCCGGGCCTCCGAAGGTCAGCTTCTCGAAGGTGGCACCCGAGACGGTGGCATCCGTGACGCTGAGCGTGACGGAGCCGGCATCCTGGATGACGTCATCCCCCTGGGCGGCGGTCTTGTATTCCACTTCGGTCTTGCCGGCCTCGATGGTCACGGTGTCGCCGTTCGACAAGGTAACCGTCAACGGACGGTCCAGTGCCTGGCTTACTTTCACCGTGAAGGACGGCTGCTGGTCCTCGGTCACGTTGCCATTACTGACGATGCTAACGGTGACGGTATCGATGCTGTCATTGATGACAGTCGATGCTGGCGTCGGGTCTGGCGTCAGTTGCTCGAAATTGCCGCCGGTGGCGCTATCGATGGTGACATTGACGGTCGAGCCGTTGTTGTAGACGTCGTTGCCCGGGGTCTGGAAATCGACGCTGCCCTGGGTCTTGCCGGCTTCAACGGTGATGGTCTGGCCATTGGACAGGGTCACGGTCACCGGGGTCTGGGCTGGGTTGCTCAGGGTCACGGTGTAGGTGATCACACCGCCTTCGGTCACCGACGGAGTCGCCGTCAGGGTCGCGGTGGTGGTGTCGACCGAGTCGTTGATCGTGGTTTGAGCCGGGGTCGGAATCGGGGTCAGCTGCTCGAAGTTGCCACCGGTCGCACCGGTAATCGTGGTGCTGACGGTCGAGCCGTTGTTGTAGACGTCGTTGCCCGGGGTCTGGAAGTCGACACTGCCCTGGGTCTTGCCGGCTTCGACGGTGATGGTCTGGCCGTTGGACAGGGTCACGGTCACCGGACTCTGGGCTGGGTTGCTCAGGGTCACGGTGTAGGTGATAACACCGCCTTCGGTCACGCTTGGCGAAGCGGTCAGCGTCGCGGTGGTGTTGTCGACCGAGTCGTTGATCGTGGTCTGAGCCGGGGTCGGATTCGGGGTCAGCTGCTCGAAGTTGCCACCGGTCGCACCGGTAATCGTGGTGCTGACGGTCGAGCCGTTGTTGTAGACGTCGTTGCCCGGGGTCTGGAAGTCGACACTGCCCTGGGTCTTGCCGGCTTCG
>NZ_JAFGYI010000007.1:132237-133007 GCF_017490905.1 Pseudomonas sp. 32_A
GACGGTGATGGTCTGGCCGTTGGACAGAGTCACGGTCACCGGCGTCTGGGCTGGGTTGCTCAGGGTCACGGTGTAAGTGATAACACCGCCTTCGGTCACGCTTGGCGAAGCGGTCAGCGTCGCGGTGGTGGTGTCGACCGAGTCGTTGATCGTTGTTTGAGCCGGAGTCGGGTTCGGCGTCAGCTGCTCGAAGTTGCCACCGGTCGCACCGGTAATCGTGGTGCTGACGGTCGAGCCGTTGTTGTAGACGTCGTTGGCCGGGGTCTGGAAATCGACGCTGCCCTGGGTCTTGCCGGCTTCGACGGTGATGGTCTGGCCGTTGGACAGAGTCACGGTCACCGGCGTCTGGGCTGGGTTGCTCAGGGTCACGGTGTAGGTGATCACACCGCCTTCGGTCACCGACGGAGTCGCCGTCAGCGTCGCGGTGGTGGTGTCGACCGAGTCGTTGATCGTGGTTTGAGCCGGGGTCGGATTCGGGGTCAGCTGCTCGAAGTTCCCGCCGGTAGCACCGGTAATCGTCGTGCTGACAGTCGAGCCGTTGTTGTAGACGTCGTTGCCCGGGGTCTGGAAGTCGACACTGCCCTGGGTCTTGCCGGCTTCGACGGTGATGGTCTGGCCGTTGGACAGGGTCACGGTCACCGGAGTCTGGGCTGGGTTGCTCAGGGTCACGGTGTAGGTGATCACACCGCCTTCGGTCACCGACGGAGTCGCCGTCAGCGTCGCGGTGGTGTTATCGACCGAATCGTTGATCGTGGTTTGAGCCGGGGTCG
>NZ_JAFGYI010000007.1:133107-147436 GCF_017490905.1 Pseudomonas sp. 32_A
TCGGGGTCAGCTGCTCGAAGTTCCCGCCGGTAGCACCGGTAATCGTCGTGCTGACAGTCGAGCCGTTGTTGTAGACGTCGTTGCCCGGGGTCTGGAAGTCGACACTGCCCTGGGTCTTGCCGGCTTCAACGGTGATGGTCTGGCCGTTGGACAGAGTCACGGTCACCGGCGTCTGGGCTGGGTTGCTCAGGGTAACGGTGTAGGTGATGACACCGCCTTCGGTCACGCTTGGCGAAGCGGTCAGCGTCGCGGTGGTGGTGTCGGTCGAGTCGTTGATCGTGGTTTGAGCCGGGGTCGGATTCGGCGTCAGTTGCTCGAAGTTGCCACCGGTCGCACCGGTAATCGAAGTGCTGACGGTCGAGCCGTTGTTGTAGACGTCGTTGGCCGGGGTCTGGAAGTCGACGCTGCCCTGGGTCTTACCGGCTTCGACGGTAATGGTCTGGCCATTGGACAGGGTCACTGTCACCGGGGTCTGCGCCGGGTTGCTCAGGGTCACGGTGTAAGTGATTACACCGCCTTCGGTCACCGACGGCGTTGCTGTCAGCGTTGCGGTGGTGTTATCGACCGAATCGTTGATCGTGGTTTGAGCTGGAGTCGGGTTCGGGGTCAGCTGCTCGAAGTTGCCACCGGCCGCACCGGTAATCGTCGTGCTGACGGTCGAGCCGTTGTTGTAGACGTCGTTGGCCGGGGTCTGGAAGTCGACACTGCCCTGGGTCTTGCCGGCTTCAACGGTGATGGTCTGGCCATTGGACAGGGTCACGGTCACCGGCGTCTGCGCCGGATTGCTCAGGGTCACGGTGTAAGTGATGACACCGCCTTCAGTCACGCTTGGCGAAGCGGTCAGAGTCGCAGTCGTGGTGTCGACGGTATCGGTAACCTGGGTAATCGCTGGCGTTTGCGGCACAGTCACCGTCAGCCCGCCGCCCCCGGTGGTGCCCGTTACGGTCGCCGAAATCTGGCCGCCGTCGATATATGGGGTATCGTTTGCCGGGACCACGACGTTGACGCTACCCGAGGTCTGCCCGGCCGGAATGACTATTACGGCCCCGTTGGAAAGGGTGATGACCAGGTTGGTACTCGGCGCTTGACCAACCGTAGCGGTATAAACGATTACGCCACCCGCTTCGCTGATGGAAGGGGTAGCGCCAAGAACCAGGTCGGTAGCAACGTTGGTGTCCGCCGCCGGTGTAGTCACCTGGTTGTTGCTGGTGGTATCCAGCACGCCAACCTCTTCTCCATCGAGCACGGCAGCAAAGCCCAGCCCGTCGGTCGGGAAGCCGACGGTAGGGTCGACCCGGCCCGCGGTTTCTTCGAGCATGACAAAGCTGTGGCCACCGCCCAGTGCGCCACCACCGCCCGCCGACGATGGGCCAGCCGCGGGCGCTTCAAGCTCGGTAGTCGGGTCGACACCGGCAGCGATCGCCTGTTGCAGTTCCTCCACCGACGGTGCGGCCTGCGCGGTAGCCTGGCTCAGGTCGGTGCTGCTTTCCGGCGCATCAGCGCTCCACTGGCTGTCTCGCCCAAGGTCGAGCACACGGCCATCGGCCAGTTCCAAAGTGACTGCACCGCCCGGGCCGGTGAGTACTTCCTCACCAGCCAGCAGGCGGTCCCCTTCGATCAGAACACGTCGAATGCCCTCTGGGGATACCGCAATAACCTGGCCGACAATACTTTTGACGATGGCTACAACGCTGCTCATTGGACTCTCCGTGTGACCCGATGGGTACTTCCCTGCCAGAGCGGCGCTCGCAGACCACTTCAGGCGGAACTATGTCGATGATCTCTGGCCGCTTACTGGCGTCAATATCCCGTCTATAACTTTTTGGAATTGACCAAATGCCAAACAATTGACCTTATATAATGCAATCCTAAACAATCAACAATGTAATGTCACATTGATATTTGGATCCTAGCCACGCGTTTTGTAAATAAGTGCCGTACATCATCGAAAGCGCGTTCAGTGGGTACTTTTCAGCATCTTCTCCCGACCTGAGTATCGTAAAGACCGCGCCAGGACAACCGCTCATCGGCAGCTAACAAAGATTCAAGCGTCAAGTTACTTTCGCTAGCTCGGGCCATTGCTTGGACACAAGCACAAACCTTGCCTAAAGGTGGTACCGCTGCGTAACTTGCTGTAGATCAAGGAGATAGAGGCACTGTGCAAATACTGCAAGCTCGAAAATGAGAAAGCGTTGCCGATTGTCCAGCCAAGTCTGTTGGCGACCTGCTTGCCAACAAATATATCTTGCGCACTTACTTACTGAGCACCGTCAATAAATAAGCGCCTACTTATTGACGTGGCATGAGTCGATACCGACTACACCTCTGTCGTCAGCCAGATGGCAGGCTATGCTGAAACTGATTCGGCTTGGAGCTGACTGGATCAAAAATGAAACATCCACCTCCCAGCATCGTCTGCCAGGAATGAAGACCGTAGAATTGTTTACTCAATACCGATTCAAGGCGACCATTGGCCCGTACGCCTAGGTGCCGTAGCCTCATGATCATTGCCTGGCAGCACCGTTGAAAGCCAGGGTGAGCCAGCCTGAACGGCGGAACACCCACCCCACCTACCCAAGGATGAAGAGAGCGCCGCGTGGAATCCGAAGTCAGTCGAGTCCAACTCAGCCACGATCCACGCAGTCAGCATGACGATCCCCTGCTGGATAGTCTGTTGAGCCTGTGTGTCCTGCATCAGAAGCCCGCCAGCCGGGTCATGCTGACTACCGGCCTACCGCTGCCGGCCCAGCGCCTGAGCCCCGAGCTGCTGCCCCGCGCCGCCGCCAGGGCCGGCCTGCAGGGGCGCCTGCTGCAGCGTAAGCTGGAGCAGATCCCGAGCATCGCCATGCCAGCCATGTTGCTGCTCAAGGAAGGCCGCAGCGCCGTCCTGCTGGGCTGGGAGAACGAAGACACCGCACGCCTGCTGCTCAGCGAGAGCGATGGTGGCGAGGTGCATGTCAGCCGCGAAGCCCTGCAGAGCGATTACAGTGGCCGGGTATTCTTTGCCCAGCCGCAGCACAAGTTCGACGTCAACCACGGCAACCTCATCCCCCGGGCCAAGTCGTGGTTCCGCGATACCTTGCTGCGCAGCAAATGGCTGTATATCGACGCCATTGCTGCCAGCCTGGTGATCAACCTGATCGCCCTGGCCGCGCCACTGTTCGTGATGAACGTATATGACCGGGTGGTACCAAACCAGGCCACCTCGACCCTCTGGGTCCTGGCCATCGGCATCGCCGGCGCCTACATCTTCGACCTGATCCTCAAGGGCCTGCGCGGCTTGTGCCTGGACCTGGCTGGCAAGAAGACCGACCTGATCATTTCGGCAACGCTGTTCGAACGTATCGTCGGCATGTCGATGAAGTACCGCCCAGCCAGAGTCGGCAGCTTCGCCCAGAACATTCACGAGTTCCAGGGCCTGCGTGATTTCCTCGCCTCGCTGACCCTGACCAGCCTGATCGACTTGCCGTTCACCGTCCTGATCCTGATCGTCATTGCTGTCATCGGCGGGCACCTGGTGTGGATCCCGATCATCGCCTTCCCGCTGGCCCTGGGCATCGGTTACGCACTGCAAAGGCCACTGATGGCGACCATGGAGCGGACCATGGCCCTGGCCTCGGAGCGCCAGTCCAGCCTGATCGAGACCCTTGCCGGCCTGGATGCGGTAAAGGTCAACAATGCCGAAAGCGAACGCCAGTACATGTGGGAGCAGACACTCGGCACCCTCAGCCGCCTGGAACTGCGGGTGAAGGTGCTGTCGAGCCTGGCAATGAACATCACCCTGCTGATCCAGCAACTGGCAGGCGTGGCAATGATCTGCGTTGGCGTGTACCTGATCATCGACGGCAACCTGAGCATGGGCGGCCTGGTGGCGTGCTACATGCTCAGCGGTCGCGCCCTCGGCCCGCTGGGCCAGCTCAACGGGCTGCTCGCTCGCTATCAGCAAGCCAAGGTGACCATGGTCTCCACCGATCACATGATGGAACTGCCGCAAGAGCGCAACTTCGAAGAACGCCCGCTGAGCCGCAAGGTGCTACAGGGCAGCGTAGAGTTCCGCGGGGTCGATTTCACCTACCCGAACCAACAGAACCAGGCGCTGAAGAACATCAACCTCACCATCCGCCCCGGCGAGAAAGTGGGCATTATCGGTCGCAGCGGCTCGGGCAAGAGCTCGCTGGCCAAGCTCATCGTCGGCCTGTACGAGGCCGATGGCGGCTCGCTGCTGGTCGATGGCGTGGACATTCGCCAGATCGACGTCAGCGAGCTGCGCCACAACATCGGCTACGTGCCTCAGGACATCCAGCTGCTGGCCGGTACCCTGCGCGATAACCTGGTAAGCGGGGCCCGCTACATCGAGGATGAGCTGATTCTGCAGGCTGCCGAACTGGCAGGCGTGCACGAGTTCGCCCGGTTGCACCCGGACGGCTACGAGCTGCAGGTGGGTGAGCGTGGGCAGAACCTGTCCGGCGGCCAGCGACAGAACGTCGCCCTGGGCCGTGCACTGTTGCTCAACCCGCAGATTCTGCTGCTGGACGAACCGACCAGCGCCATGGACAACACCGGCGAAGAACGCCTCAAGCAACGGCTGCAGGCGGTAGTGGAAAGCAAGACGATGCTGCTGGTCACGCACCGTGCCTCGCTGCTGTCACTGGTGGACCGACTGATCGTGATCGATCGCGGGCAGATTGTCGCCGACGGCCCGAAAGCCGCGGTCATGGATGCGCTGAAGAAGGGGCAGATCAGTGTTGCATAAGCTGGATGTAGGGCAATTCAAGGACGGCCTGCGGCGTTATTTCAAAGGTTCCGATTCATTGGGTGGCCAGCCGCTGCCAGAGGTCAACAAGGCCCTGATCGAGGATGCGCCACGAGTCGTGCGGCTGACCATCTGGGGCGTGATCCTGTTCTTCGTGTTCTTGATCGTGTGGGCCAGCGTCGCGCCCATCGACGAAGTTACGCGGGGTGAAGGCAAGGCCATTCCGTCGTCCAAGGTGCAGAAGATCCAGAACCTGGAGGGCGGTATCGTCGCCGAGATCTTCGCCAAGGAAGGGCAGATCGTCGAAGTGGGCCAGCCATTGCTGCGCCTGGATGAAACCCGCTTCGCCTCCAACGTGGGTGAAACCGAGGCCGACCGCCTGGCCATGGCCTTGCGCGTCGAGCGCCTGAGTGCCGAAGTGGGTGACACCCTGTTGAAGATTGATGAGGAACTGCGCAAAGCCGCGCCAAGCCAGGCAGCAAACGAAGAATCGCTGTATCAGAGCCGGCGCCAGCAACTGCAGGACGAAATTGGTGGCTTGCAACAACAGCTGGTCCAGCGCCAGCAGGAACTGCGTGAGTTCAGCTCGAAGCGCGCCCAGTACGCCAACAGCCTGCAATTGTTGCGCAAGGAGATCAGCATGTCCGAGCCCCTGGTGGCCACCGGCGCGATCTCCCAGGTTGAGGTGCTGCGCCTGCGCCGTGCCGAAGTGGAGAACCGCGGTCAGCTGGATTCCACGGCGCTGGCCATCCCGCGTGCCGAGGCGGCCATTCGCGAGGTGCAAAGCAAGATCGAAGAGACCCGTGGCAAATTCCGCAGCGAAGCACTGACCCAACTGAACGAAGCGCGCACCGAGCTGAGCAAGGCCACGGCGACCAGCAAGGCGCTGGATGATCGCGTGCACCGGACCATGGTCACTTCGCCGGTACGCGGTATCGTCAAGCAGCTGTTGGTGAACACCATTGGCGGGGTGATCCAGCCCGGCAGCGACATCATAGAAATCGTGCCGCTGGACGACTCACTGGTCATCGAGGCGAAGATCCTGCCCAAGGACATCGCCTTCCTCCACCCGGGGCAAGAGGCGACGGTCAAGTTCACGGCCTATGACTACACCATCTACGGTGGGCTGAAGGCCAAGCTGGAGCAGATCGGTGCCGATACCATCACCGATGAAGACAAGAAGACCACCTACTACCTGATCAAGCTGCGCACCGACCGCAGCCACCTGGGCACTGACGAGAAGCCACTGCTGATCATTCCGGGGATGGTGGCGACGGTCGATATCATGACCGGCAAGAAAACCATCATGAGCTACCTGCTCAAGCCGATCATGAAAGCGCGTTCGGAAGCGTTGCGCGAGCGTTGATCGCCATCCCTACCGTGATCGCGGCAGGAGCGGCCTCGTGTCGCGAAAGGGCTGCACAGCAGCCCCAGCGATTTATGCATATTTGCTGAAATCCTGGGGCCGCTGTGCGGCCCTTTCGCGACACAAGGCCGCTCCTACAAGGGACTGCATACCTCGTCGATACTTGCAAGTTGTCAGCGCCAGGGGGCAGGCTCACCAACCAACTGCCCCTGAATCCCGCCCACACCCATTTCCCTCAACACCAACCGCTCACCTTCCGTCTCGACCCGCTCGGCAATCAGCGGCAGATCGATGCTGTGTGCGGCGCGCTGGATCGCTTCGATGAACAGCCGCTTGTGCTGCTCCTGGTCAATGTTGCGGATGTAGCTGCCATCGATTTTCAGGTACGCCAGGCCCAGGTGCGCCAGGTTGCCGATCATGCTGAAACGCCCACCAAAGCGTTGCAGCGCCAGGCCGAAGCCAAGCGCGTGCAGGCGCCGGGTGAGTTGCTCCAGGGCCGCCTGCTCAGGCAACTGTTCCTCGCCAATTTCGAAAACCAGCCTAGGGCCGAGGGCCGTGTTCTGGCCCAGTAGCTCGAAGACACGCTGAAGGGCCTTGGGATCGGCCAGGGTGGCGGCGGACAGGTTCAGTGCCAGCACCTGATCATGCCCTCGAAGGTGCGCCAGCACCTTCTCCAACACCAGCACATCAAGCCGCGGCATCCACCCGAAGCGCTCCAGCCAGGGCAGGAAGCGGCCTGCCGGCAGCGCCTCGCCCTGGCCATCCTGCAAACGCGAAATCACTTTGTGATGCAGTACCCGTTGCGCAGAGGCGCAATCCACCACTGGCTGGAAGAACAGTTCGAAATGCCCGTTGTTGAACGCCTGGTCCAGCCGCTCGTGCCAGACATGCTGGCTATCCGCAGCAACTGCTGCCACACCTTGTTCAAGGCACACCCAGCCCGGCGTTGGCTGGTTCTCGGCGCGGGCCAGCGCCTCGTCGGCAAGCTTCAGCAATGCCTGTGGTGAATCACCGGGACTGAACGGCGCCAGGCCGATACAAGCCACCGGGTCGATATCACTGGCACCCGTTTCGTGCAGGCTGTGCAGTGTTGCTTCCAAGGCCTGGGCAAGCTGCACCGCCTCTTCATGCACCATGCCCGGCGCCAGCACGGCGAACTCGCCCCCGCGGCTGCGGGAAATCAGGTCGTTGGTCTCCGGGTAGCTGGCACAGGTGCGACGCAACTGCTCACCCACGGCCTGCAATAACTGGTCGGTGCGCTGGCCGCCAAGGCGGGCGTTCAATCCTGCCAGCCCCTGGACCCGCAACAACAGCAGGTACCCAGCACGCGCTTCTTCCAGGTTGCTCACCCGGGTGTTCAGCTGCATCTCGAAATAACGGCGGTTGGACAGCCCGGTCAGGCTGTCCTGGTAGGACTCGGTACGTAGCCGCTCACTGCGCTCGGCCTGCTCGGTGAACAATGCCTTGAGCTTCTCTACCATCTGGTTCATCGCCTGCACTACCCGACGCAGCTCCGGCGTGCGGGGCAACTCGGGCAGGCTGAGGAACTCGCGGCGGGCAATGGCGTGGGACTGCTCGACCATGTAGTCCAGCGGCCGCAACTGGCGACGCAGGAGCAAGGCGCCGAGTACCGCACTGGCCGCGCCACACAACAGCAGCCAACCCAGGCTGCCCAAGGCGCTTTGCCAGAGTTTGGCAACAGCGAACATCGGGTGGCTGATCACTTCAACGCGTGCGGCCTGCTGCCAGCCGCGGCTGACGATGGCATCGCCACCGGCGGCTTCCAGGCCGATCAGGTGCACGAACCAGCGCGGCACACCGCCGGGGTCCGGCTCGGCGTGGCGCTCCACCAGCACAGCATTGGAGCCCAGGTCGACAACCTTGATGCTCGAGTAGTAACCACTGTCGAAGATCGAACTGACCATCAGCTCGACCATCGCCGGGTCATCGATATTCGGCGTCAGCGACAGCGCCAGCGCTGTCGCCGCATCCTGGGCGTGCGAGCGCAACTGGTTGACGTACTGGCTGCGCGAGCTTTCCAGGCTGACCATGAAACTGCCACTGAAGGCGACTACCAGGAACAGGCAAATGGCCAACAGCAATTGTTTGAACAGTGACATCTGTGCTCCTTCAGTAAACCGGCTCGGCCGGGAACCCTTCGGCCTGCATTTTCTTCAGCAAATCCTGCCAGCGAGACAGCCGCTTGGTATCGCCGACCTTCTTGTTGCCTGCGGCGCCTGTCAGCCACAAACCCTCACCATTGAAGGCGTATACCGGCAGCAGGTCGGTACGCTGGCTGGCCGGCTTGATGGCATCCATCAGGCTGTCGAGCACCAATGGCTGTGCCTGTGGGCTTGAATAATAGGTCAGGACCATGTGTGCCCGGTTCTGTCGCAGCGCCTTGACGTAGGTGATGCGCAGCTTTTCGCTGGGGATGCCCATGCGCCGCAGGCTGAAATACTTGGCGATGGCGTAGTCTTCGCAGTCCCCTGCGCCCTTGATCAGTGCCTGCACCGGCGTGGCCCAATAATCGACCTCGCGCCACAGGTCGATATCCTCGACATAGCGCAATTGCTGGTTGAAGAAGCGGTTGACCACCTGCAGCCGCTCAAGCTCCGTACCCTGCTTCTGTGTTGCCATCAGGTTCTGCCAGGCATCGATACGGCCTTGCCCGGCACCCAAGGGGCCATACAGGGCCTGCGACTTGCGGCTGATCTGGGAAAAGTCCCAATCCGCGTGCAAGCCGCCCAGCAGCAGGCTGCCCAACAGCGCAGCAAGGCCGACACGTTGCACAACGGTTTTGAGCATCCAGGATATCGCCACTGCGTAGCCCTGTTCAGGCCAGTCGAAAGCAGCGATGGTGCGGCTTGCCAGGGCAAAAAACAATGGCACCCTGCAATCATGCACCCGCCGGTCAGTCGACCTACACTTTCTGGTTATAACCTTCTATAGGTCGCTTCCTTTGCCCGGCGACTTCATCCACCATAGCCGCGCTTTGGGGCGCCTGTTCCATCACAAGTACAGGTTTGACACCCCGAAGAGCTGTTACTAGTGTCATTGGATCCAACTTTAGTCATCGTTGAGGCAGGCGTCGCGTGGCCGAGAAAATCAAATTGAGCAATGTGCTGGCCAGCGAGCAGCTGTTGCCGCACCAGGCCCGTGGCGTGATTGAAGAACGCCTGCGCAGCGCCATTCTTGATGGCCGCTTGCCCCCAGGTACTGCCATACGCCAGCAAGAGCTCGCTACCTTGTTCGGTGTCAGCCGCATGCCCGTTCGTGAAGCCCTGCGCCAGCTCGAAGCGCAATCGCTGCTGAAGGTTGAGATGCACAAGGGCGCGGTTGTTGCGCCGTTGATCGGCGAGGACGCGGTGGACACCTATGCCCTGCGCGTATTGCTCGAGACCGAGGCGCTGCGCCAGTCCATTCCGTTGCTCGATGCCAACGACATCGCCAGCGCGCGCGGGTATATCCAGCAACTGGAAAACGAAACCCGTCACGCTGAAATCGGCCGCCTCAATCGCCTGTTCCACATGTCGCTGTACAACAAAGCGCCGAACAAGAAGCTGCTGCGCCTGATCGAGGACGAACTGAACGAGGAAGAGCGCTTCCTGCGGTTTCATCTTTCGTCCATGGGCCTGGGCAAGCTCACCCAGGATGATCACAACGCACTGGCGGATGCCGCTGGCGACAAGCTGGTGGATGAAGCGGTAACGGTGCTGGAACGGCACCTGAATAACGCATCGCGGGTAATCCGCAAGTACCTGGATACTCAACTGCGCCGCTAGCAAGTAGTGATTGCATCATGGGCGGTCGGATGGGTTGCAAATTGATCGGCACTTGTCAACAATGAGACTAATTATCATTCATGTCCATTGGTGGCAGCGCCCTCCCCATGCCCAGCAACGATTCCGTGCAAACGCTCTACAGTGACCACCACGGCTGGTTGCATGCCTGGCTACGCAGCAAGCTGGGCAACGCCGCCGATGCCGCAGACCTGGCCCAGGATACCTTCGTGCGCCTGCTGCAGCGTCGCGAACACTTGCAGCTGAACACTCCTCGGGCTTTCCTGCGAACTGTTGCGCGTGGGTTGGTGATCGATCACTGGCGGCGCGAGGAACTGCACAAGGCCTACCTCGAGGCACTTGCCCAGGTGCCGGAAGCACAGGCCCCCTCGGCCGAAACCCGTGAGCTGCTGCTGGAATTGCTGGAGCGCATCGCGCGCATGCTCGACGGCCTCAAGCCCAAAGTACGCCGCGCATTCCTGCTGGCCCAATGCGAGGGGCTAAAGCACCAGGCCATTGCCGACCAGATGGGGATCTCGGTACGTACCGTGGAGCGCTACATTGCCGACGCGCTCTACCATTGCTACCTGCTGCGTTACGCCGACGAGTGCTGACGCGATGACCGCCGCACAGCCTGGCGCAACAGCGGTAAAGCAGGCCATTCAGTGGATGCTGAGGCTGCGCGAGAGCGGGCATGACCCTGCCCTGCAGCAAGAGTGCAGGCAATGGCGCACAGCCCACCACCAACACGAACAGGCCTGGCAACGGGTGACTCACCTGCATCAGGACCTCGACCTGCGTGCCGTCCCTGGCGCCGGGCTGGCTTTGCAGACCCTGGAAACCAGCCAGCGCCGCCTGTACCGTCGGCAGGCACTGAAGCTGCTTGGCGGCGCTGCCATGGTGGGGACGGCGGCATGGGTGGGAAAAGACCTTGATACGGTCAACGCCTGGACATCGGACTACGCCACCGGCACGGGCGAACGACGCAGCTTTACGCTTCCCGATGGCTCGCTGATGCAACTCAATACCCGCAGTGCCGTCGACCTGGTCTTCAATAACCAGCAGCGCATGGTCCGCCTGAAGCAAGGGGAATTGATGATTGCCTGCAACCCGCAGCGTTCCTTGCTTGTAGAAACTCGAGACGCGTTACTGGAAGGGTTCGAAGGGCGCTTTGTGGTACGCCAGGACAGCGACTGCACGCAGGTCAGTGTCAGCCATGGCAGAGTGGCGATACACCGGCCTGGCCAGTTGCAATGGATCGAAAGCGGCCAGAACTGGCGCCTGGATGCGCTAGGTACACACCGACTAGAGCAGGTGGCGATGGATGCGATGGCCTGGACCGAGGGCCTGATCGTCACCCGGGACATGCGCCTGCTCGACTTCCTCGCGCAGGTCAGCCGTTATCGCCACGGTTACCTGGGCTGCAGCGACGACATTGCCGATTTACGCCTGTCCGGTGTATTCCGCCTCGAAGACCCGGAGCAACTGCTGCAGCTGCTGCCACGGACGCTGCCCATTCGGCTTCGCCAACGTACACGCTGGTGGGTTCGCGTGGAGGGGCTGGCCTGAACTGAAGGCGGCTATTGCGTTCAGGGCCGCTTCGCGCCGCAACAACTTTTTTGACGGGTTTTGAATGCCGGTCCGGCTAGGACAGTAAGCGACACCTCCTGCCCTCACACCTCAACGGACCCCTCATGCCTACCGACTCCGCGCACACATTTAACGCGAATGATTTTCGACCTGTCTTGCAATCAGCGCCACTGCGCAAAGCAGTCCGTGCTGCCCTGTTCGGCACCGCGTTGGGCCTGACAGCCGCACCGCAACTTTCCATGGCAGCTGAAACGGCCCAGGTGAGCCACTACTATGCGATCCCGGCCGGCCAACTGGATGACGTGCTCAACCAGTTCGCCCGAAAGGCTGGCATTACCTTGTCCAGTACACCTCAGCTCACCCAAGGCTTGCAGTCGAACGGCCTGCAGGGGCAGTACCCAACCGATCAGGCACTGCGCCAGTTGCTCAATGGCAGCGGCCTGGAAGCCGTCAGTCAGGATGGCCGCAGCTACGTGCTGCAGGCACAACCCCAGGGCGCTGCATTGTCATTGCCAGACACCGATGTCCGTAGCTTCACCCTTGGCAATGCGTTGGGCAGCATGGAGGGTTACAACGCTACCCACAGCCAGGTTGCGACCAAGACCAGCATGCCACTGGTAGAGACATCGCAATCGGTCTCGGTGGTCACCCGTCAGCAGATGGACGACCAAGGCTCCCAAACCGTCGCCCAAGCCATGCGCTACACACCGGGGGTGCTGACCAACCCCTACGGTGCGACCCATCGTTATGACTATGTGGCCATGCGTGGTTTCAACGACGGTTCGGTAGACAACATCTACGTCGACGGGCTCAAGTCGATGGGCGATAACGGAACCTACAGCACCATGCAGGTGGACCCGTACTTCCTTGAGCGCATCGATATTCTCAAGGGACCGTCTTCGGTACTGTACGGCCGTAGCTCCCCAGGAGGCCTGGTGGCACTGACTACCAAGAAGCCGCTGTTTACCCCCTACCATCAAGTCCAGGCTACCCTAGGTACACAGGGCCAACGTGGCACGGGTTTCGACTTCAGCGGCCCTTTGGATGACGACAAGCGTATCGCTTATCGCCTGACAGGCCTGGCGGATGCTTCCGACACGCAGTTCGACCACAACAAGGAAGAACGCTACGCCATCGCGCCGGCCGTCAGTATCGACTTCAACGAAGACACCTCGCTGACCCTGCAGGCCTACCTGCAACACGATCCAAACGGCGGCTACCACGGCGGTAACCCTGCAGACGGCATGCTGCACAAGCGCAACGGCTTGCGTCTGTCGGACCACTTCTTCGAAGGCGAGCCAGGTATCGACAACTACGAGCGCACCCAACAATCCTTCAGCTACCAGTTCGAGCATCGCTTCAACGATGTGTTCACTGCGCGACAGAACTTCCGCTACCAGGATTCTGACGTGTCGATGGACCAGGTGTATTCCGCCGGTTGGGCGGACGCCAACAGCAATGTCCTCAACCGCGCCTATACCGGCGGCGACGAACGCCTGCATTCGTACATCATCGACAACATGCTGCAGGCCGAATTCTTCACCGGGGCCGCCAAACATACCCTGCTGCTGGGCGCCGACTACCAGCGACGCAAGGCCGACGTGGCCTGGCGTTATGGCACAGTCGACCCGCTGGATGCCGGCAACCCGCAGTACGGCAATGGCAACCTTCAGGTACTTGGCGAGAACCGCTACCAGCGGCGCCTGCAGCAAACGGGCGTTTACCTGCAGGACCTGGTGGAGCTGGACCAATGGCGCTTCTCGTTGGGGCTGCGCCAGGACTGGGTGAAGGTGTCCGAGGAGAATCGCGACAGCAACACAAAGGTCAGTGACCAGCGCTCCAGGTTCACTACCCGCGCGGGTGTGCTCTATCTGTTCGAGAACGGTATTGCGCCCTATGCCAGCTACTCGGAGTCGTTCAACCCCAATACCGTATCCGACCAGCAAGGCCGCCCTCTGGCACCGACCGAGGGCACTCAATGGGAGGCTGGTATCAAGTATCAGCCGCCGGGTAGCGACAACCTGTTCACCGCATCGGTGTTCCGCATCGAGCAGGAGAACCTGGCCTCGAAGCAGCCTGACGAGGACTTCTATCGCCCTGTAGGGCAAGTGCGCTCACAAGGGCTAGAGCTGGAGGCCCATGTGCAGCTGACCGATAGCCTGAAACTGCTTGGCGGCTATACCTTTACCGATATCGAGTACGCAAAGTCGATGCCCAGCCTGGTGTCGGCCAGTCTTGATAACAAGGGCAATTCACCAACCCAGGCACCGAAACAGATGTTCTCGCTTTGGGCTGACTACAACTTCCACCAGGGGGCACTGGATGGCCTGCGCTTGGGCGGTGGGGTGCGGTACGTGGGGTACAGCTGGGTGGATGCGGAAAACAGCATGAAGGTGCCTTCCTATACCTTGTTCGACGCCTCGATCGGCTATGACCTGGGCAAGGTCGGCCTCCGGGGGATGGATGTGCGCCTGAACGCCAACAACCTTACCAATGAAAGCTACATCGCCTCTTGTGCAAGCCTGAACTACTGCTACATGGGTGAAGAGCGCAATGTCAGCGCTACGGTCAGCTATCAGTTCTGAGTCTATGGCGGCCGCTGCGCTTCCGATCGCGACACAAGGCCGCTCCTACACGGGAAGCGCGCTCGCCTGATGCCCCACCGGAAAAGACAAAGCCCCTGTCTGCATCGCAGACAGGGGCTTTGGATTTGAATCTTGACGATGACCTACTCTCACATGGGGAAACCCCACACTACCATCGGCGATGCATCGTTTCACTGCTGAGTTCGGGATGGGATCAGGTGGTTCCAATGCTCTATGGTCGTCAAGAAATTCT
>NZ_JAFGYI010000079.1:0-4195 GCF_017490905.1 Pseudomonas sp. 32_A
CGATTACATCGAGATGTTCTATAACCCTAAACGCCGACACAGCAGTGCTATGCAGCTGTCTCCAGTAGAGTATGAGAAACGCTATTTCCTGAGCTTGGAGAGTGTCTAGAAAACCAGGGGCGATTCAAAACGCAATATCGGTGGTGGAAGCGTTGGATTCCTTGATGATCGCCCATGATTTTCTGCTGAATCGCGAGCGCCGCCCCCAAACCAACATCACAACGGATTAGTCAAGGCACAAAGATGATTTATGAGGATGTCGACCCGCAGCTTCTCGCCTTTTTGCATGATCCCCTGGCAACGCTCGAAGCCTTGGATATTGAACGAAAGCGTCCCAATTGGCTTACCCGGATCCTCTACAAGGTACGAGCCCTTCGGCGCTTCATTAGTTCCGAACAGGTTCAGTGGCTTGTCTTAGAGAAGCTGAGTGCGGGCCTGGCGAAGGCGAAGAGAACTCTGCCCCAGCACCTCTTTGAAGACAGCGTTTCGCTCAATGAAAAAACTATGAGTCGCTTCACTGAGCAACTGAGCAAGTACTTCAGAATTGGTATCTCGCTGGTTGAGAATGAGGCCGACTCGAGCGAGCGGCTTTCAATGCTCAATGCATTCATTCAGGCCAACACCTGGGCCAAACTCGAGTACACCTGCAACAGGATTGCCGAGAACCTGCAGCTTCGCGCTGAGCATAACTTGGCCATTTTGAGTAACGCCAACCTTTGGCTTGGTTACTACCTAAGCGAGGTGTACTTTCTCATGGCGCACGGACTACTGAGCGCCAGGCTGGAGGGGAAAACGCTGTCGATCGTGCCTACTGCTACGCTCCGGCGTCGCCTCAAAGGGCATTGGTTAGCAGAGATCTGCGAAGCTAACTCTAAAATTAGTGACATGCGCACTTTGCTCGACATGGCACTGGTACTACAGAGGCTAGGGCATTTGCCGCCTTCGGCACGCGAGCCGCTGATCGCCCATGTCCTCGACAAGTGCCTGTCCATACACACAAACTATCTATCAGCGAACATAATCCTGCACCCCCAGTATCAGTACTTGCGCGAGATTGTCTACTTCGCTACGTATCTCGAGCTGCGAGTAATGCTAGGTGAGCGCATTACCCCAGAAGCTCAGCTGCAAAGCTGCGTAAGTCCGGCGACTATCAGCATGATCAACTCCGCTCTCTCGGGACAGGCGCCGACGCTAAATTCAGCCAGCAGCTTTATCGAATACAAAGGCAATACATACGTGCGGGGTGCGTTGAGCTTTAAATATGGATTGAGGAAGTTTGTAGGGCAGTTACTAGGGAAAGCTTTACAAGGTGGTAAGGGTCAGGATTTCAGAGGGGTGATCGGTATCAGTTTTGAGGCGGATTATATTGTTAACTACATCAGAAATCTCGACGATCCGCGATTCAAGGTCTATGGTGAATTCAAACCGGGCAACAGGTCGAAAGTCAAGGGGTACGATATAGATCTGGTTCTTCAGGACCTAGAGGAAGATATTTATTACTTTATCCAAGTAAAGTATCGACTATCCAATCTTCCTACTTATCTCTCTGAGCAATGCCGGCTTTTTTCCGAGCCTGAGTTCCGTAAGGGCTTCGTAAAACAACTGGCAATGCTGAGAGATAATCTCACCGATGACAGCATTAGGCAAAAGCTCAGTAGCCACGGCTTGGCCAATGCGCATACGCATAACAGCCATTTTGTTTTGTTGCACAACTTACCGTTTCTCAATTTCTATGAGCTGGATGGCATCTTCTTCTACGAATGGAATCTGCTCCGGAACATCTTGCGCGACGGACGCGTACAGTTCCGCAAGGATCAGGAGCTCACTGAGGGGTATGTCTTGAGCAAGCCGCGTTTGCATCAGCCGGGAGAGTTAGTTAACGCCTATTTAAGTCATCCGCAGAACGGTGCACGATTAGCCGACCACTATGAGATCTACTGTAGGGCGAGCGCGCAATTCGCTTATGACGACCTGGATGTCATTTGCAAGCTGATTTGAGAGTGATACCTCCTCACTGCTGTTACTAGCAATGCGGTACATAATCGCTGCACGCCTCATAGACAATAAACCGAATAGCCGTTTTGAATGGCTCACAGATGAGAAGTGGGCCATGAGCGAGCGATCTGGTAGTAGCGTGATCGTCATTACATCAGGCCCTCTTCCTGCGAACGCCAGATCAGGCTCAGGTGGCGCGAGCTGCGGTTTGAATCGACCATTTTCAGGCCTTAGTACTCGGCCTGCGGCAAGTCTTATTAAGGGTTCTTCATCATACCCAGCTCAGCATCATCCATCAGCGCCTTGGCCAAAGCGCAGAGGTAATGCGAAGCCCAGATCAGCTGGGGTTTGTCTTCCATCAAGCCGTCCAGGGTCATATCCCGTGCGTAGCCCATAAGCTCCGAGGCTTGTTCGCGGGCGCTCTGGCAGGGGATGCCTGCTTCGATGCGGAACAGCGGATGGGTCTGGTTTTCACCTTGGTAGAAGGTGGTTTTGCCGACGGTGAATTTGGTTTCTTCTGTAGACATTGTTCTATCTCCCCGAAATCTCTAGTGCCTGGTCTGGCCTCATCGCCGGCAAGCCAGCTCCCACAGGTACTGCACAGGTCTCGAGATCTGTGGTGCAGCTCAGATCTATGTGGGAGCCGGGCTTGCCGGCGATAGGGGCAGCCCAGGCGACACATCAATGAAGCCTTAGTGCAAGGTTCTAGGCTCAGTGGGCATCTGCACCTGGACTATTGCGGACTCAAGCAAAGCTCGCAGCGTCTCCAGCTCATGCATCGAGGCCATCATCAGAATCGACGCGGGCGATTTGGGCTGCAGCAGTATTGCCTGATGCACAACGGTAGCCGCGCATAGCGCGTAGTCCGTGGCTTGGATCAGAGTGTCTTCAAGGGATAGAACGTTGTGGGGTGGATCAGGGACTATTTTCAGCATAAACCCTCTCAGTGCCTTTAAGGGCTGCCGCAGATCCGCTGTCAAACGGAAGGGTGGCAGCTGTTTGTGGGTTGACAGACCGGGGGCACTGAGAATCCCGGCGCACACAGAGGTGCCCCACGCACAGCTGCCATAACTGGCATTGCACATGCTCTCAGTGAACCACGGCCTGTCAAAACCGTGCCGCCAATTGGTAGCGGCAGGTCGAGACTATGGTTCACGATTTCCATGTGCAACGAAAAACAGGCGCAGGGAGTATCTTTGGGAAATGGCCTACAAGGAAGGGGTTAATTCTGACTTTTTTCGCCTATCACCTTCACAGCATGCAACGCCGGCTGCTCTGTTAATGGTTTGTGGCTCTCAAAAAGCTTTCCACTCACGAATCCCTGTATCCAGTTATGTCGCGATGCCAGCAAACGACCCAGCATGGACTTTCACCCCTCAAGCCTTGAAACTGACCCGCTCGCATCTACACCGAAGTAGGTCCTGGGCCCGCCCCCTGACAACGGACGCCAAGTCACAGCCAAGGGAATGCACCAACGATGACCATCGAAGCTTTTGCCCCTTTCCAGCGCTTTGCCGCTGACCTGCTGAAGTACTTGCCAGCCGACCAGCAGGACGGCTCCCACGACCTGTCCCACATCCATCGCGTTTGGGTCAACGCCCAACGAATACAGCGCGTGGAAGGCGGCGACCTGGAAGTGCTGCTTGCAGCGACTGTGCTGCATGATTGTGTCGCAGTAGAAAAGAACTCGCCCTTGCGTGGGCAGGCGTCAACGCTGTCTGCACAAAGGGCGGCGTCAATCCTGGCTGATATGGGCTGGCCCTTGCAGCGCATCGAGCAGGTGGCGCATGCGGTCAAAACCCACAGCTACTCGGCTGGCTTTGAACCACTCACCCTTGAGGCCAGGATTCTTCAGGACAGTGATCGCCTGGACGCCATAGGTGCAGTGGGTATCGCCCGGTGTTTTTACGTTTCCGGGCGGATGGGGTCGGCGCTTTATGATTTCGAGAACCCTGCTGCGCTGGGGCGGGAATATCAGGACAAGGCGTATACGGTCGAGCATTTTCATACCAAGCTGCTCAAGCTTGCGTCAGGGTTTAAAACTGGTGAAGGGGCTCGGCTGGCTGCTGAGCGTCATGCTCGGCTTGAGGTGTTTCTGGCGGATTTCATGGATGAGATTGGGGCGGGTGGGGCAGTGCTGAAGTGACGCGGTTTGGGGGGATTGGCAGGTTGTTTAGGGCGTGAGGCCGCTGTCTAGGAG
>NZ_JAFGYI010000080.1:0-3879 GCF_017490905.1 Pseudomonas sp. 32_A
CAATGCAAACCTGCGTCGCTGCGCTCCGACTGCCTGTCCAAGTGGACGTGGATTAGGTGTCCAAGTGAGCGTGGAACGAGTGTCCAAATGATCGTGGGCTGAGTGTCCAAGTGTCGTGGAATCCGCAGATTACCACCTTCGTCAGATTTTGAGTGATCACTTAGAAACCAACGAGAAGGCTGACATCTCGTTGGGTTTTAGGACGGTCAAAGCGTCGATGACCGACGGGGCACTGGCGACCGTCAATAAGCGTTTCTCTGCCCTAGGGGCATCTTTGCAGGCCGAGCCCATTGCCTTGGCTATGGATCAGACATCCCGCACTTCCTGGGAAAGCGTTATCACGCCTCTTGTAGACAATGTTCCCTTCTCGATGGCTGGCCAAGGTCAGCAGGCAGCGATCAAGATATCGCTTGCAATGAAGCGTAACTCGGCCAAAGTGAAGATCGTCATGATTGAGGAACCCGAGAATCATCTGTCACACACCAGCCTGAGTACGCTGCTTGAGCGAGTGGAAAAACTCGCCACCGACGACCAGCAACTGTTTGTATCTACCCACAGCACGTACGTGCTTAATCGCCTGGGCTTGAATGCTCTGCATCTAATGAGCCGGAACCTAGCCTCGAAAATCACTGAGCTCGACCCCTGCACTGTCAGATACTTTCAGCGTCTGCCTGGTTACGACACTCTCCGTCTAGTACTGGCGAGGAAGGTCGTATTGGTAGAAGGGCCGTCCGACGAGATCATTTTCGAAAGAGTGTTTTATGACTTGTATGGGGTGACGCCCATGGCAGCCGGCGTCGATGTTATCAGCATGCGCGGACTTGCTCTGGCGAGGTGTCTTGAACTGTGCGCTGCCGTCGATAAGCCGGTCGCGGTGATGAGGGACAACGACGGCGTTGAGCCAGCCCAACTGCGTGTGACGGTTATGAAATGGCTGGATGGCAAGAAGCGCGAGCTCTTTATTGGCAAGGTAAGCGATGGTCATACCCTTGAACCGCAGCTGATTACGGCGAACGGCGAAGATCATCTCAGAGAAGTGCTTGGGATCACTGAAAGAGCTGACCTAGTTACGTGGATGGCACGGGAGAAGACTGAAGGTGCTCTGCTTATCGCCGAGTCCGACAAAGCCCTTAAAGCCCCGGCTTACATCAAAGAGGCGGCGGGGTTCATCCAGAATGCCTAACCATTTGACGCTGGCCGTTGCGGGCGGCAGAAAGACGCAGGGTTTGGTGGATTATTGCCGGCAAGCGACTGATCGTAAGATCGCAGTGCTCACTTTCACACAAACGAACCAGCAGGAAATTCGCTCGCGTTTAGCGAGCCAGGCGGGCGATAGCAGCACGCTGGAGGTCTTGGGCTGGTACACCTTCCTGCTTCGTCATTTTGCCCAGCCATTCCTACGCTTCAAATTCCCTAAGGATCGAGTTAAGGGTTTTGACTTCGAAGGCAGACCATTCGAGCGAGCTGTGGGCAGAAGCAGGTTCATGGACTCAGGAAATCGGTTGTACGCATGCGAACTCGGCAAGCTTGCCTTTGAGCTCATGGAGGCTACGCCAGCGCTTTTACACAGGCTAGAGTGTATCTATGACGAAATTTTGATCGACGAAGTCCAGGATCTATCCAGCTTCGACTGGGAAATCCTGGAGGTGATGCTCGGCTCTCAAATCGATGTGCGGATGGTGGGAGATGTCCGGCAGGCAGTTTTGTCTACAAATCCTCGTGGCAAAAAGAACAAGAAATTTGGATACGCTGCATCGCTTGAATGGTTCAGAGAGAGAGAAGCGGAGGGCCTACTTACCATCGCCTATGCGACTATAACCTATCGGTGTAGAAGCGAGATTGCTGCTTTTTCCGACACCATTTTCGACGCGACCTGGGGATTTCCTCGTACCACCTCGGAAAACTTCGACGAAACTGAGCATGATGGCGTTTTCCTTCTAAGCACTCAGCATGTCGATGAATACGTCAGCCGATATAGACCGCAGTGCTTAAGACATTCGGTGAGCTCGGCGAAACACCTCAATCTGGATTTTAGGAATTTCAAAGGTGTCAAGGGAGCGACGTTCGACCGAGTCTTGCTCGCACCCACTGCTAACATCGAAAACTTTATCAAGAAGGGCGCACACTTAGAGGCCACGGCCGCTGCTGCGTTCTACGTCGCCGTAACTCGCGCCCGACAAAGCCTGGCCATCGTTATCGACAAGGTAGGCACCTCGACGCTGCCGGTATGGACGCCGTAGGTTCAATGCCGGCTGGGCCGTATGCTTACAGGCCTGCTGACCCTCTGCAGGATGTTCCTAGGAGGCGATTAACCTAGGGTACAGCCGAACCTAGCATGATCGACGCGCTCGGCTAATCATCTGCTTGCCAATGTGGAATGACTTTCTGGCGCTCGTCTTGGATGGGGAGATGAGACTGTAATACCTTTTAGGATCAACAACGTGGCTAACCGTCGTGAAACTAGCCGGTCAAGGTACGTACATTGATAGAGTCGCGATAATTTACTTTCGAGTATTCAGTTTGCCGTAGGCAGATTACGTAAACTTTGACGTCTGAGTCCGAGTCGCACAAAGGCAAAAGCCCGGTCGAGAACCGGGCTTTGCAGATCCCTCGTGGGGAGAAAACTCAAGTGCCTCAGGGGCTACCAGACAGACTCTACGAGCGGTAGGCGCACATGTCAACGTTTTGCGTCTGGAACGAAGTAGTCAGGATACGTGTACCGTAATGTGTAGTCGTCAGATCTGACGCAGTCCTGTCTAGCACTGTGGGCGGGTTACCATGCCGTAATCTGTAGTCGATACGAAGACTACTAATCTGATTTATTGGGTGTTTCTCAACGGTGCCATTACTGACTCTACGTCCAAACCGTTCATAAGGCAGTTGTGTGCTATTACTGACAGAGCCTCGAAAAGCTTGTTTCGCTGTCTTGCCAACGCAGCGTTCTCCGCTTGAAGACTTGCAATACGCTCTTCGAGACTTCTGCGTCGGCGGGCACCATCCGGATCCCTCCCGCTTTCTCTCATTTGAACAATACGGGCGGCCTCAATTCTGTCTCCACGCTCACCTCCTAGCGTAGCTCGGCTTGTCAGGCCCAGTCGGCGCTGCACCTCCGGTCGGGAAATGGGAGCGAGCTCCACTCCTGAGCTAATCATCTGGGCGAGGAGAGCGTCTATTGCTTCGTCAAGAGTGCTGCCCCTCAATGTCTGTCGTCGCGCCATAGTTGCCCCTAGTCATCTGATACCGAACTGTGTCGTTTGTCCGAGTCCGCAACCGTGATTGGACGCCCATTTGGAAACACGCGTTGCACACCTCCACTGGTATCGCGTGCAAGGACAGATTTTAAATTGTTGAGCTTGTCTTCCTGGTCTGCTAGCCATACATCGCTGCCTGCCTCTCCGGTCCCTGCGTCTCGCATGATGGATATTGCCTTCGTCAGATTCTTAGCTTGTTCTTCAAGGTTGACCCGCTCCGATGGAGTGCCCATCAGATGTAGATGCGAGCAGCCATTCCAGCACTGAAGATGCTTAGGGCAGGGTGCTTGGGAGAAATCGTGGATACAACCTCCGAAAGGGGTCACATGCAGCGCCGTGGCATGTACGGTGAGGAATGCTTCTGCAGTTGTTGTACCTTTATCTGATAGCAAAGCATGGTAACTGTCGGTCAAAGCGCCATGAATGCGCTTATCTCTTATGCCTGTATGTAGAAAGTCGAGGCGCTCGTGATAGCTATTGAACGCCAGGAACTCATGATGGGTGAATCGCCCCTGGTTTTCTAGACACTCTCCAAGCTCAGGAAATAGCGTTTCTCATACTCTACTGGAGACAGCTGCATAGCACTGCTGTGTCGGCGTTTAGGGTTATAGAACATCTCGATGTAATC
>NZ_JAFGYI010000081.1:0-1274 GCF_017490905.1 Pseudomonas sp. 32_A
AGGGGATTCAAGATCCCAGTGAGATCTCATCTTGAGGCAAGTTTCCCGCTTAGATGCTTTCAGCGGTTATCTCTTCCGAACATAGCTACCCGGCAATGCCACTGGCGTGACAACCGGAACACCAGAGGTTCGTCCACTCCGGTCCTCTCGTACTAGGAGCAGCCCCTCTCAAATCTCAAACGTCCACGGCAGATAGGGACCGAACTGTCTCACGACGTTCTAAACCCAGCTCGCGTACCACTTTAAATGGCGAACAGCCATACCCTTGGGACCGGCTTCAGCCCCAGGATGTGATGAGCCGACATCGAGGTGCCAAACACCGCCGTCGATATGAACTCTTGGGCGGTATCAGCCTGTTATCCCCGGAGTACCTTTTATCCGTTGAGCGATGGCCCTTCCATACAGAACCACCGGATCACTAAGACCTACTTTCGTACCTGCTCGACGTGTTTGTCTCGCAGTCAAGCGCGCTTTTGCCTTTATACTCTACGACCGATTTCCGACCGGTCTGAGCGCACCTTCGTACTCCTCCGTTACTCTTTGGGAGGAGACCGCCCCAGTCAAACTACCCACCATACACTGTCCTCGATCCGGATAACGGACCTGAGTTAGAACCTCAAAGTTGCCAGGGTGGTATTTCAAGGATGGCTCCATGAGAACTGGCGTCCCCACTTCAAAGCCTCCCACCTATCCTACACAAGCAAATTCAAAGTCCAGTGCAAAGCTATAGTAAAGGTTCACGGGGTCTTTCCGTCTAGCCGCGGATACACTGCATCTTCACAGCGATTTCAATTTCACTGAGTCTCGGGTGGAGACAGCGCCGCCATCGTTACGCCATTCGTGCAGGTCGGAACTTACCCGACAAGGAATTTCGCTACCTTAGGACCGTTATAGTTACGGCCGCCGTTTACCGGGGCTTCGATCAAGAGCTTCGCTTGCGCTAACCCCATCAATTAACCTTCCGGCACCGGGCAGGCGTCACACCCTATACGTCCACTTTCGTGTTTGCAGAGTGCTGTGTTTTTAATAAACAGTCGCAGCGGCCTGGTATCTTCGACCGGCATGGGCTTACGGAGCAAGTCCTTCACCCTCGCCGGCGCACCTTCTCCCGAAGTTACGGTGCCATTTTGCCTAGTTCCTTCACCCGAGTTCTCTCAAGCGCCTTGGTATTCTCTACCTAACCACCTGTGTCGGTTTGGGGTACGGTTCCCAGTTATCTGAAGCTTAGGAGCTTTTCTTGGAAGCATGGTATCAACCACTTCGTCGCCTAACGG
>NZ_JAFGYI010000081.1:1371-2745 GCF_017490905.1 Pseudomonas sp. 32_A
CCGAGTTCTCTCAAGCGCCTTGGTATTCTCTACCTAACCACCTGTGTCGGTTTGGGGTACGGTTCCCAGTTATCTGAAGCTTAGGAGCTTTTCTTGGAAGCATGGTATCAACCACTTCGTCGCCTAAAGGCAACTCGTCATCAGCTCTCGGCCTTGAAATCCCGGATTTGCCTAAGATTTCAGCCTACCACCTTAAACCTGGACAACCAACGCCAGGCTGGCCTAACCTTCTCCGTCCCTCCATCGCAATAACTGGAAGTACAGGAATATTAACCTGTTTTCCATCGACTACGCTTTTCAGCCTCGCCTTAGGGACCGACTAACCCTGCGTCGATTAACGTTGCGCAGGAAACCTTGGTCTTTCGGCGTGCGAGTTTTTCACTCGCATTGTCGTTACTCATGTCAGCATTCGCACTTCTGATACCTCCAGCAAGCTTCTCAACTCACCTTCACAGGCTTACAGAACGCTCCTCTACCGCGTCATCGTAAGATGACACCCGTAGCTTCGGTGCATGGTTTGAGCCCCGTTACATCTTCCGCGCAGGCCGACTCGACTAGTGAGCTATTACGCTTTCTTTAAAGGGTGGCTGCTTCTAAGCCAACCTCCTAGCTGTCTAAGCCTTCCCACATCGTTTCCCACTTAACCATGACTTTGGGACCTTAGCTGACGGTCTGGGTTGTTTCCCTTTTCACGACGGACGTTAGCACCCGCCGTGTGTCTCCCATGCTCGGCACTTGTAGGTATTCGGAGTTTGCATCGGTTTGGTAAGTCGGGATGACCCCCTAGCCGAAACAGTGCTCTACCCCCTACAGTGATACATGAGGCGCTACCTAAATAGCTTTCGAGGAGAACCAGCTATCTCCGAGCTTGATTAGCCTTTCACTCCGATCCACAGGTCATCCGCTAACTTTTCAACGGTAGTCGGTTCGGTCCTCCAGTCAGTGTTACCTAACCTTCAACCTGCCCATGGATAGATCGCCCGGTTTCGGGTCTATACCCAGCGACTAAACGCCCTATTAAGACTCGCTTTCGCTACGCCTCCCCTATTCGGTTAAGCTCGCCACTGAATATAAGTCGCTGACCCATTATACAAAAGGTACGCAGTCACCTAACAAAGTAGGCTCCCACTGCTTGTACGCATACGGTTTCAGGTTCTATTTCACTCCCCTCTCCGGGGTTCTTTTCGCCTTTCCCTCACGGTACTGGTTCACTATCGGTCAGTCAGTAGTATTTAGCCTTGGAGGATGGTCCCCCCATATTCAGACAAAGTTTCTCGTGCTCCGTCCTACTCGATTTCATTGACAAGAGATTTTCGTGTACGGGGCTATCACCCACTATGGCCGCACTTTCCAGAGCGTTCCACTAATCTCAAA
>NZ_JAFGYI010000082.1:0-2621 GCF_017490905.1 Pseudomonas sp. 32_A
TGCGGATTCCACGACACTTGGACACTCAGCCCACGATCATTTGGACACTCGTTCCACGCTCACTTGGACACCTAATCCACGTCCACTTGGACAGGCAGTCGGAGCGCAGCGACGCAGGTTTGCATTGTTAGTCTGAAGTCCCTGTCGTCGTCAATTTCGTTGCGCGCCTGCGCATCGATTCGCCCTTCAGTTCGATCCGGTAAGCGTTGTGCACCAGCCGATCGAGGATCGCGTCGCCCAAGGTCGGATCGCCGATCAGTGCGTGCCACTTGTCTACCGGCATCTGGCTGGTCACCAGCGTCGAGCGGTTGCCGTAGCGGTCGTCCAGCAGTTCGAGCATGTCGCGCCGTTGTGCGGCGGTAAACGGCGCCAGGCCCCAGTCGTCCAGGATCAGCAAGTCGGTCTTGGCATAACCCGCCATCAGTTTCGCGAAGCGCCCATCGCCGTGGGCTAGGCCCAGCTCTTCCATCAAGCGCGGCAGGCGCAGATAGCGCACGCTGTAGCCGTCGCGGCAGGCCTTGTGGGCCAGCGCGCAGGCGAGCCAGGTTTTGCCTACGCCGGTTGGGCCGCCGATGATCAGGTTCAGGCCGTCGCGCAGCCACTGGCCGCTGCCCAGTTGCAGGATCAGCGCCTTGTCCAGGCCACGCGGGCTGCGGTAGTCGATGTCTTCCAGGCAGGCGTTGTGGCGTAGTCGTGCGGCTTTGAGGCGAGTCGTCAGGCGTGCATCTTCGCGCTCGGTCAGCTCGCGGTCGACCATCAGGCCAAGGCGTTCGTCGAAGCTGAGATCGTTGATGTCGGGCGTAGCGTGTTGCTCGCTGAGCGCTTTGACCATGCCGTGCAGGCGCAAGGTTTGCAGCTTGTCCAAGGTCGGGTTCGGTAGCATTTTGATCCTCCTTTCAGGTCAGTGGTAGTAGCCGGGGCCGCGCAGGTTGATGTGCTCGTCGGGCAGCAGCGGCAGGTTTTGCTGAGCCAGCGGTAGGCGTTCCAGCCCTTGGCGCAGGATCGATTCCAGGCTCTTGTAACTGCATGCGCCCAGTGCCAGCGCACGCTGGCACGCGGCTTCCAGCCGCGCTTCGCCGTGCTGTTTGCTCAGGCGCAGGATGCCTAGGCAGGCGCGGAAGCCGTGCTGTGGGTGGATTCGGCGTTCGAGGATGTAGGTGATGACGCCAGCGGTGTTGGGCCCGGTTTGCTCTGCCCAGCGGATCAGCCGTTGCGGCGTCCATTCGGCGTGCTCGCGGTGGCTTTTGGGCATGTGCTCGATCTGGGTGGTGTGGCGGCCTTTGTGCTGTGAGCGCAAATGGCTGGCCACGCGCTGGTTGGCGTGGAAGCACTCGATGGTCTGCGCGGTCAGCCGCACTTCGAGTTGGTGCTTCACCAACTGGTATGGCACCGAGTAGAAGTGGCCATCGACCTCGACGTGGTAGTCGATATGGACGCGTACCTTTTTCCACTCGGCGTAGATGTAAGGGTGTTCCGGTAGCGGTTGCAACGCCGGTTGGTCGATGGCCTCGAAGGCCGAGCGGCGTGAGCCGGGCAGCTTTTTGAAGGGCTTTTGGTTGAGGCGATCCAGCAGCAGTCCGATGGCCGTGTTGAGTTCACCCAGCGAAAAGAACTGCCGATTGCGCAGCACCGCCAGGATCCAGCGCTCGACCACTTGAACACCGACTTCGACCTTGGCTTTGTCCTTGGGTTTTCGTGAGCGAGCAGGCAATACGGCGACGCCGTAGTGCTCGGCCAGATCGCGGTAGCTGGGGTTAATATCGGGCTCGTAACGGTGCGCCTTGGTCACGCCACTGCGCAGATTGTCGGGCACCAGGATCTGTGCGGTGCCGCCGAAAAAAGCAAAACAGCGGGCGTGCGAGCCCAGCCAGTCGGGCAGTTTCTGCGACCAGGTCGCCTCGGCGAAGGTGTAGCTGGAGGCACCGAGGACGGCGACGAAAATCTGGGCCTGGCGGATCTCTCCGGTTCGCCGGTCGATGATCGGCACGGTCTGACCCGCATAATCGACGAACAGCTTTTCGCCTGCGCGATGTTCCTGGCGCATGACCACGTCAACCTTGGCGGCCCAGAGGCGGTAGTGCTCGCAGAACCAGCTGTATTGAAAGCCTTGCGGATGAGCGAGTCGGTACTCTTGCCAGAGCAGAGCCAGAGTCACGCCGGGGCGGCGCAGCTCGGCATGCGCCCAAGCCCAATCAGGCATCGGCCTTTGATCGCTGGGAACTGTTGGTGCTGGCGGAAACAGGCATCGCTCCAGCTCGGCGTCCGACAATGATGTCGGCCAAGTCAGCCCGCAAGCGTTGAAACGGTGCAGGTAATTGCCGGCACTGCCGCTGCTGATGCGCAGGCTGGAGGCGATCTTGCGCACGGACAGGCCGGCGTCGAACTTTAGGCGTAGTACCTCTCGGATTTTACGCATGGATATACGCTCCACGACGACCTCTTCGCTTCGATAAAAGAGGCCGATGGTAGTGAATAGTCCTGCGTTGCCGCCTGCCTGAGTGAGGGTCGGATCAGTGAGAAATCACTGTCCAAGTGCTCGTGGAATGAGTGTCCAAGTCAGCGTGGAATCGCTGTCCAAGTGTTCGTGGAATGGGTGTCCAAATGCGCGTGGAATCCGCAGG